>JBJTAQ010001130.1:0-9315 GCA_046090945.1 Pirellula sp. | reverse complement strand
CTCGATGTGATCGATTTTGAGCGGGGGCCTGTGGAGCGAGTCGCACCGGTTAAGCTCGATCAATCGGGCGCACAGCAATTGGTTTCCTGCGATAAATTTCGACTCGTAAGATTTCTACAGCCATCAACCTACGAGTTGGTCCATGGTTGCTTTCAATGATCGCGTTGCCTTGAGGAACCGCGACGATTTTGCACGTGGTCAGGTCCAACTCGTAGGTTGATGGCTGTAGAAATCTTACGAGTCGAAATTTATCGCAGGAAACCAATTGCTGTGCGCCCGATTGATCGAGCTTAACCGGTGCGACTCGCTCCACAGGCCCCCGCTCAAAATCGATCACATCGAGCGCTTGGTTGATATGCAAGGGCCGAGGGTTTCCCGTCGCATCGACTCGATTCCAATCAAAAAGACGAAAGGTGCAATCGCTTGCTTGCTGAATCTCGGCCACGATAAGTCCTGCTCCTAAGGCGTGCACGGTGCCGGCTGGAATGAAAACACAGTCTCCCGCTTGGGGACTGATGGTGTGCAAGCACTCTTCGGTTCTACCAGAGTCGATTGCCCGCACCAGATCGCGACAAGAAACTCCTTGTTTGAGCCCCGCATAGAGCAGAGCCCCGGGTTCGGCATCGATGATGTACCAAGCTTCTGTTTTTCCAAGGTCAGGAGTGGGCATTCGCAATCCATAGGCATCGTCCGGATGGACCTGGACGCTAAGCATATTTTGGCAGTCAAGATACTTCAGCAATAATGGAAACCGGGTAAACTGAGCCGTTTGGACATCACTGCCAGTCTCTTGAGTTACGGCTTGCCCGAGAATCGCTTCAGGATGACTGGCTACTAATTGGCCTAGAGTATGGCCTTTCCACGGCCCCGAAGCGACGATCGATTGGCCCTGGGGATGGTCGATGATTTCCCAGCTTTCGGCCCAGATTCCCTCGGCGGGTAGGTTTTTCCCAAGTTTTGTTGCTAGCTGCCGTCCGCCCCAAAGGTAGGATCGGAAAAGTGGTTCGAAGACTAACGGTGGAAATGCCGGAAACATGGATTGCCAAACTGGGGGTTTCAATCAAAGCTGATTAGAATTCAGGCCTTTGGTCTGAAGGGTCCTAACCTGGGGTACTCCAGGAGTATTCCGAGAGTATTGTAGTCGCCTTTTTCCGCTAAAGAGAGGATTCGCACCCGATGAAAGGTGACGATCTTTTTGAAAAAAGTTCGATGACGTTCGGAGAGCACCTTGAGGAACTCCGCATCGCTTTGGTGAAATCGTCGATTTGGCTAGCGCTGGGCCTGATCGTCGGTATTCTTTTGGCAACACGCGTCGTGTCCTACATGCAGGGACCGTTGGAGAAATCGCTCGAAAATTTCTACAAAAAACAGTCGATCCAGGAGATGGCCGCTAGCTCTGGCAAGGATGTCTCGGAAGACCTTCAGCAATGGATGAAAAACAACAAGCTTGTCAGCCAGTATGTCTGGATCGATCCTAGCAGACTGCTCAAAACAGACCGATCGCGTCACGACTCGACTTCGTCTGAGCCTACGCCCGCAGAGCAACTTGCAAATCCTGATTTCGAAGGACTTCCTGACCCGTCGAAAATGATGAAGGTCCGCATGTTCGTCAGCGTCAAGGCGGGCACCGAGGCCCTTGGGCTTCAGGAACCCTTTATGATTTGGCTCAAGGCGGCCTTTGTGGTTGCGGTGGTGGTAGCAAGCCCTGGTATCTTCTATCACCTGTGGCAATTTGTTGCCGCTGGGCTCTATCCTCATGAAAGGCGCTACGTGTATTTCTTCCTGCCGACAAGCTTGATCCTGTTTTGGGCAGGTGCTTTTCTTGCTTTCTTCGTAATCTTCCAACTGGTCATCGATTTCCTTTTGGATTTCAATGCCAGTATGGGAATCGGAGCGTCTCCGAGGCTCACCGACTACATGTCCTTTGCACTCTTCTTGCCTTTGGGTTTTGGCATCGCATTCCAATTGCCACTAGCCATGCTAGTGCTCGAGCGATTGGGCGTTTTCTCCGTTCACACCTACATCAGCCAATGGCGGATCGCCGTGCTTGCGATCGCTTTTATTTCGATGATCCTAACCCCTGCAGACTTGGCGAGTTTTATCGGGATGGGGGTCCCATTGGTAGCACTTTATTTCCTGGGAGTTGCCATGTGTCACTACTTGCCCCGCTCCTCGATGCAAAGCCCCAGAGCCGGTGAGCCCACGTAAAAATCTCAAACGATGAACCCTCTAGGAAACACCAAGCTATTTCGAGAGTTTCCTCTCTCGGTTCGAATCGCTCAGCGATCCTGGATTATGGCCTTATTCATTCTGATCGTATCGACGCGGGTTCTTTCCAAATTGAGAGTCCCATGGGTAATTCAAAGCGTTTCCGGAGTGATCGCGATTGCAGCATTGCTCGGCTTTGTTGCTACCTACTGGGTGATCCTTCGCTACCCATACATCGGATTGGTTGATGCCGCCGATGGGGATTTGTACGCCAAGTACTTTGATAGGATCTCGCTGTTTGTCAAAAAACTTGCCGGCCTGCTGCTTGCGACGGGGCTGGGATTGAGCCTATGGGGCGTCTGGCGCGACGGACAGCTCTCACCCTGGGAGCTTTTGTGGTCCATTTATGGTGCTTGCACCCTGGTCTTTTTGATCTTTGTGTTGCTGAAATTCAATCGGTTCGATCACCCAGCGGTTGCCACAATGCTCAGATGCTCCATGGGAATCGGGGTTTTGCTGTTCCCACTTTTCTTGCCAGGTATTATCGTCGGTTCCAGCCGCGCCAAAAGACTCTTGGGCCAGGCACAAGATCAGCTTACCAGTTGAAGTCAAATCGCATGGCGATCAGGTCGGAGATCGTCGCTCCATAAAGTGTCTGATCGCTAGTGATCGGATGGATCCAATCGAACATCCATCGAGTTCGATCGCTCCAGTACCAATTGAAACCGACGGTTAGGTCGTTGTACTGGCCCGCGTTTAACTGATTCATTTCTAAGTACGACCAGCGGGTCTTGAGTTCTAGTGCTCCAGGTCGAAACTCGCCTCGCTTAAAACGAAAATTTTCGAACGGTGCATTGCGTCCGAACTGCGCCCCATGCTGACCGAAACGATCAAACATTCGACTCTCTCCGGTAACAAACCAGCTTGTGTGTACATAAGCCCCACTGAGTGTCGGAGTGTCTCCGTCAAGCATTTGCACGGTCCCCAAGAAAGCCTCCGATTGAATCGCAAAACGTCCAAGCACGATTGCACCTTCGACGTTACCGGACGTATACGTATCGGCTTTGAGCAATCCAGAATCGATCAATCGCGGACCCTCGGAAACCTGCGGTCGCGTCCGGATCCGTATTCGGTCATCGTTGTCATCGGTGAATAATAGACCCACTCCTGTATGCACCAAACGCCGCGATCGCGGTTGATCGTTATCGTAAGGTAACCACGTTAAGCGCCCGCTGACTCGGTAACCTTGGTTGTCGTCAAACCGCTTCTTGATCCCCTCGCTGAGACTGTCAAAGAAACAACCGGTCGTCCAGGTTAATCGTTCGTCCTGTGAGCAGTTGTAAAAAGCAAACCCAACTTCCCGATCCGCTGCAAATACCGTTTGTGTCGGTATCGAACGTTCAAGAAAAATATTGTTCGTGTCATTGGTTACCTGCTCCAGACTGTATGGAACAAAAAAATTACCGATCCGGAAACGCCCCAGGTACGGAATCTCGTTCATCGAAAAGTAAGCATCTTTGACCTGCGGTGTCAGATTCGTTTCCGGGGGCAAGTCGCCAAACGGTTCCGGTTCAAGGGTCATCTGCAGTCGAAAATCACAACTGTCGTACCCGGTCCCGTCAGCCACCAATCGCAGACGACGGAAATTGAAGTAGTTGTTGGTATTTGGGATCGAATCAGGTGCGTTTGCCCAAAGCACATAGTCCATCTGAACATGACCGCCAAGCTTCACATTCCACTTCTGGGTGTCGACCCTAGCTGCGTTCTGCTCGGTTTGCTTTTGGATCTCCTGCTTGCTAGCTTTCTGCTCCTGCAACGCAGCGTCTGTCCCCACCGGATCCGTCCCCAACAGATCCTGCGCGTCAACTGCATGGATTTGCAGCAAAACCAGGCACAGAACACCCGTCGACCAACCCTTGAAAAACTGGCAGATGCGATTCGCTAGCATTCGATGGTTCGGGAGTCGCAGATTGGAGTTCGATCAATTCGGGCTCAGGGCATGCTCTCACAGCCCTTAATTCTTCGTCAATCGTTAATCTCAACCAAAGCAATAATTGGAAGTGCCGAGCGAAAACCCGCTAAAAACCATGCTTTGTTGGAGAAACGCTATGTTTTTTATGATTTCTTGACTTTACGCGCCGCTTTGATACGGTCATTAACAGTTTGTAAGCAATTCTTCCCGGTGCATGCTTACTCACGTGAGCCATCCTTCCATCCCCTCCCACCCCCGACCCGAGTGACTCGCATCTTCGGTTCCAGAGCACAGCATGTGCGCGGTTCTGAAACTGGCTTATATGAGCGCCATACGCACCGTGCTCGAATTCGACTTCAGAATTTTTAATGCCAATCGCCCAAAAGCGCTCGTGATAAGTCACGAGCGTTCTGGAACGCATTTTTTGATGAATTCACTCGAAGCGAACTTCGGATATGTTGCGGCTCCGTTTGTGAACCTTGACTTGAGTCTTGGAGTGAACTACCACTCGTCGGTTGCTTTCAACGAACTTTTTGCCAAGTTCGAAAAGCACGATATAGCAAATATTTTCAAATCCCATCACACGCTCGATTTTTATCGTGATTTCCTACCAAGCAATCCTCTTGGATTTAAGGTTCTCTACATTTACCGTGATGTCTACGAGGTTCAGGTCAGCTATCACCGTCACCTGATGGGCCTTCCATGGTATGAGGGGTTGGGTACCCGGAGTTTTTCAGAGTTTTTGCGTCAAAGTCCTGAGGGTGCGATGACTCGTTATCAATTTCACCGCGCCAGTTCTATGGTCGAGCGATGGGTTCAGCATATCGAGAGTGCCTTAGCGGCTCGAACCTTATTCAGTCCGACAAGCTTTATGATGGTCGACTATAGTCAATTGAATCAGCGTTTCGAGAATACGATCGAGCAGATGGCTCGGTTTCTGGATACTCCTTGTCCACCAGTTTTTAGCAGACCGAGCAACACTCGCAATGTCGTTCCACCAATCCTAGGCTTGGCGCAGCAGAGAATCCTCGACTACTACACTCCGGACGATACCGAATTCGTCGAGAAAGTCGCAGGGCCGACTCGAAGAAAGCTTAGTGAACTTTCGTTGCAGTGGACGTAGTCTAGACGTCACGGCAAAACCAAATGGTCAATCGAGGAAACGTTTCTCGCGCAGCCAAGGAAGCCGATATGACACGTCAGGGACTGCACAAAGCGATGATCCGCCTGGGTATCAAGGCGGATCAATTCCGTACTTGATCGTCGATCGATACATTGCAGAAAGTTAACGCAGCAAGTCCATTTTCACCCATTAACAGTCGACTTTGGGACCAATCGATTTCCTTTAAGTAGGTAATCTTGGCGGCTTTCGAAGGCTCCGAGAGTTTGAGAGTCAGCGTGTTTCCAGAGACATTCCCGGATAGGATTTTTGCACGTTGTCCATCGAGGTAGAATTCGCCAGCGATGCTCTCTTGCCAAACCACAGGTTGGTCAAACTCCAAGTCGATACTTTCATGCGATGGATGGTAAGTCGCTCGGCGGAGATTGGGTGAACCAATCGGTCCATTCGGGATGTTACCGTAAAAGTCCCTTTCGATCAGCGGTCGTACCATCCGGGCGAATTTCCCCCAGCCTTCTAGTGGAAAATGGCAACCACCCTCGGGTTGAACTCCAAGGGTCGAGAGAATGCTCATGTTTGAAAAAAGCTCAGGAAGCTGACGTTGTTTTTCGCGGAGCATGTCTCCCGAGCCGTTGCGACCTCCCATCGCGCATGAATTCGGCCAAATCTGAAACACATAATAGCGTTCGACATTCGGAAAATCCTGCTTCCATCCTGCAGCCATCTCTATAAAGAATGAGTGATACGTCTCCCAGCCAAAGCCTCCTGTAGGCCCATCGGCGCCTTGGTCGTTCTCTCCTTGATGCCACAAGATAGCCCGAATTCCATGTGTGAGTTTGGCCCGCTTGACTCGCCAAAGCATCCGACCATAGATGGTTGAAAGATCCTCTGGGTTTTCGATGTTGCGTTGGTGCTGGTCGATGCGAGTCCCACCAACAGCCGCGTTGATCATGAAGACGGGAACTTTCTGGCTCTCGACCAGTTGTTTGGCAAGTTCCATACCCCACCAGCCAAGCTCCGAGCGCTGGCCATCTTGGGCTTTCCATACAGGGAGCACCCAAAGGTTTCCCTGGTTGTCCTTTGGATTCTGGGACGGAATGCTGTAGCTGCGAATCCAGGTATTGGTTTCGGCGGGTGATTTCTCAGCGGTGTCCGTTGCTAGCGCGTTGGACTGTCCGTCGATCAGATAAGCATCACCACAAACGATGTCATCGATGGTATCAAGGACCTGATCCGAGTCGACGCCAAACTCAACTCGATACTTGATCAAACCTGCCTTGAGTTTCACGCAAAGTGAGTAGGATCTGTCCGGTGCAAGTTTACTGGTGACTGTTTGAATCAGTTCTTCGGCGGCGTAAAGTTTTAGGAAAACAGAACCTGATTTGGGTGTGATATCCGCTTCGAGAGTTCCGTTGTAGAAAAGTGTCCCTTGGTTGGATCGATCGCGAGCATAGAATTGCCCTTGCTGTGGTTTCTCATCAGGCTCAGGTTCACGAACTAACAACAGATCCTGCTTAGGCTCAGTCACAGCGATTTGAACAGATTTCGAGATGATCGATCCACCGTTGTTGATCGAGGCAGTGGCATTGAGTATTCCGCTTTGTTGGGCTCGCTTGAGAATGAGCTTATCAGAACGAACCTCTTTGATGATGGCAAAGGGTCCAGTCTTCCACTCGATGGCTAGTTTGGATGCATTGGCAACTTTCATGGATTCAAGGTTGCTTATGATCGGTACCACTTCGATCTCCTGGCGACCGTCCCAAACCTTCGGCGCAGAGAGCGTGAAAGCTGGCTCGGGGATATTCTCTTGGATGGTGATGTCGATGTCTTGGATTCGAACCCCTTGAGGATAAACGGCCTTGCATTGCAAAATCGCTTTGGTCTCTCCTGAAACCCTGCCCGCATCGAATGTGTAAGCGAGTCGATCGACGGCTAGAACAGTCTCCTGCTGGTCTTTCTTGAGAACCCAATAGATCTTCTGGGCACCGATCGCTTTTGCTCTAAACGTCGTTTTCGAGTCTTCGAGTACCTTGGCCTCTCGGGTCGAAAGACTGAAATGATCACCAGGCTCGATGACAATCCCGGTTAAGGTCTGCATCGGTTTCTGATTTTCGTGCTGAAGTTTGGCCCAGTTAGCCGACCGCACTGTATTGGAGATGCGAACTTCATCGATATCGCCGAGATAGTCGTAATGGTTATACCAACCTCCAATCGTGAATCTTGCCGGAGACTTGATCGCAAGAGGCGCATTTGGCGTCTCGGAGATGTTACTGAGTTCGCCATTGATATAAATTCGTGAATTTCCTTTTTCGTAAGTGTGCAAAATGTGGGTCCAATCGTTGAGCGGAATCCGACCGAGACTCGATACATTCGCACCCGAGAAATAGCATTCCATTTCGACATGAGGTGGGCTTCTGAAATGCATGATGACCTTGCCTTGAGCATGCTCATTACCCCAACCAAGAACCCGGCCATTGGGCTTTTCGGGACGGATCCAAGCTTCGGTTGAATGCGGCTGAGCTCCGGTTGGAAATCCCTCGATTTGCTCACCGCACGAAATGCCTTGCCCAAGTTCCAGATGGCGGGCCCATCCAATCCTTCCTAAACATGAAGATGATTTGTTGTCTTTGGCAACGGTCGAACCGACCTCATCGACAAGAGCTTCGTCCAGATGAAGAACACTCAGGTAATGGTTCGACGAATTGAATACGCTCGGTCCACTCGATGCACTCGATGCCAACGGGTTTCCCCAAAGCAACTGGATTTCCTGTCTGCTATTTCCTGTTACTTTAGGAATCCTCACCCAGATACTTGCGATCCCTTCGGTGCGATCCCATCGTTCGATTTGATAAGCTAACTCTTTGCCATCTGCCTGGAAGCGAATGTCCTGACCTTGGGGTTGAGCCGTATTGAAGTCGAAGAAGTCTCGGTGCAGTTGGATAAGAACTGGAAAATTCTCCTCGATGGCTGACTCAGGCAGATCGGCACCTTGGGGAGTGGTATCGATCACGATCGATCCTGAGTGCTTCCAGTCAGTAGCCTCTGCTAGCGATGGACAAGTCGGGAGACCGACGAGCAAGAGCAAACAGATCAGGGGTGCGGCGAGCCAGTGGAGTCGTGGATTCATTGATTTTTTATTTCATAGGCATCGGCATGCCTAGGAGTTTTCTGGGAATAGTCGCTGGAACCTCTGTGCCTGCGGAAGTCCGGATTTTATTCAAGCTGGATTGTTTTACCCGATTTTGGTTCGACAAAGCTTGGGTTTCGTTTTTGGCTTCCCCGTCCAAGAACGTTATTGAACCCCTGTGCGAGGGTTTGCCTGTTGTGTTTTGTACCCTTTTACCGGCTGTTTTCCTAAAAAACAGCCAAGCAGCAGTCGTTGATTGTTTCCCAGTAAGCTCCCCGTCGATTATTCTTAGGGATACCGGCCAAGGAGTGGCGATAAAACCCACCCCGCGACCAGAATCCCACCGTCAGAGTCCCACCCAAATCTCACCCGACCGAACGCGATCTAAAATGCGTTTCCTCCCTCCAGCATTGAGCAAGATTGTTTTGTTTTTTTGGCTTGCGGTTACGGTGCTGGGTACTCACCCAACTTGTGCCGAAGAAACTCCACATCCCAATCCTGAGCCGAGCCCGAACGTAAAGTTCGAACTCGATATCCAACCCATTCTCACCGCCCGTGGTTGCAACTCAGGCCCATGCCACGGTAAGTCTCGCGGTCAAAATGGATTTGCTCTCTCCCTGCTTGGTTTTGACTCCGACATGGACTTTCGATCCATCGTCACCGATGCGCGCGGACGCCGCGTGCAGCCCGCAGCGCCCGCCGATAGTCTGCTGCTCCAAAAAGCTACGGCTCAATTACCCCATGGCGGTGGCAAGAAACTCGAAATCGATTCTCCGGACTACCAAACTCTGATCCAGTGGATTCAATCAGGATTCCAACGAACCTCAGAATCCGATCCGGTGCTCACGCAAGTTTCGATCTCCCCGGAACCTAAACCGCTTGCCCCAG
>JBJTAQ010001129.1:0-1437 GCA_046090945.1 Pirellula sp. | reverse complement strand
ATCGGCGCCTTCATCGGAGCGACGCTGGTCTATCTTTTCTACCGTGAGCACTTTAAACTCGCCGAGGATCGCGATGTCAAGCTGGCTTGTTTTTGCACCGGAGCCAATATTAAAAACAACCTCCAGTCGTTCTTCTGTGAGCTGGTAGGGACCTACGCGTTGATTCTTCCGATCCTGCTGATGATCCCTGCGACCGTGGACTTGAGCTCGATCGGTTCCCAGTATTCCGAGGCCAAGATCGGGCTTGGGAGTCTAGGTTTGGTGCCGGTGGCTTTGCTGGTCTTGGGAATTGGACTGAGTCTTGGCGGCACAAGTGGCTATGCGATCAATCCTGCCCGGGATTTCATTCCGCGTCTGGTTCATGAAATCCTGCCGATTCCTCACAAAGGCTCGAGCCAATGGGACTATGCTTGGGTGCCTGTGGCTGGTCCTCTAGCCGGTGCGGTCCTGGCGGCTCTGACTTACAAACTTTTGCTGGGCTGATGAACCTTCGTCTTCCTAAAGGCTCTATATCTTATATGAACGCACGACAATTAGAGAAGCTTGGTGTACCCATCGAATGTGTCCCGATTGCGATCACGACGATCCAGAACGTGATACGGCAGAAGGGTTTTCGTGGAAAGGACGTGAAGGAAACGATCGCTTCGCTGGTCGAAAATCCTGAGTCTTATCTGGGGGATGAGGTATGGAGTACCTTTGCGCAGAATGTATTGGATCATCGGGCTGAAACTCAGAATGTTCCTGACGAGCCGATTCCTTATCCGACCTGGGGCGAGGACATCGACGAAGCAGCCCACAACCAAATGCGGACAGCTTGTCAGCTTCCGATCGCCCGAGCGGGTGCACTTATGCCGGATGCTCACATGGGTTATGGGCTTCCGATCGGTGGTGTTTTAGCCGTTGAAAATGCGGTTATTCCTTACGCAGTCGGTGTCGATATCGCCTGCCGTATGAAGCTTTCAATCCTGGACATTGAACCCGCGGAGATGAGCAAGAACCCGAGTCGATTTGAGGGTGCATTGCAGCGAGGCACGCGTTTCGGCATGGGTTCGACACATGAGACGCCGCAAGACCATCCGGTCATGGACCAGGACTGGAGCATCACGCGTATCACCAGAGAGAAAAAGGACATCGCCCGCAGTCAGCTTGGAACTAGCGGTTCGGGAAACCACTTCGTCGAGTTCGGTACGCTGACATTGACTCAAGAGGATGATCGATTGGGACTCAAGCCGGGCGTCTATACGGCGTTGCTCAGTCACTCCGGTAGCCGTGGGACCGGAGCGAGTGTTTGTTCGATCTACAGCAACATCGCCCGAGCACAGCTTCCGAAAAGTTTGTCGACGCGGTTTGGGTACCTCGGTTGGCTATCGCTCGATAGCGAGGCTGGACAAGAGTATTGGAACGCGATGAATCTCATGGGTGACTATGCGGCGGCCA
>JBJTAQ010001128.1:0-1612 GCA_046090945.1 Pirellula sp. | reverse complement strand
CTGCATCCTTCCCCCTATCTCTTCTCCTTTCGTGCCTTTCGTGCCTTTCGTGCCTTTCGTGGTTCTCATCAACAGAGATACCACTAGGACAACTACGAACGACACGAACCACACGAAAAGTGGAAGGTTCCCCCGATCCCGGCTAAACCAACACCAGTCACCCCTGCCATATAGCCATCCACCTCCTGTACCTTACCCTCCATCCTCCCCCTATCTATTCTCCTTTCGTGTCTTTCGTGCCTTTCGTGGTTCGTGTCTTTCGTGCCTTTCGTGGTCTATTTCGATCACGAAGGATTGCTGCCTGAGCATTTGGACTTATGCGATCGCCCTGGTTACCTTACACTACCTTTCGGGTATTCAAAGTGATCGTCCTCCGCGTTGTTGGGGGTTTTTCAAGGTATTCGCATCCATGCTTTTTTCCGACCTTCCGATCATTTCGGAAATCCAGTCCGCCTTAAAGTCCCTTGAATACCATACTCCTACGCCGATCCAAGCTGGAGCGATACCACCGCTGATCGATGGAAAAGATCTCTTGGGTTGCGCCCAAACAGGGACGGGGAAAACAGCAGCTTTTTCGATTCCGATCCTGCAGAAAATCCATCAGAGTGGACAATATGCGCTCAGGACCCATCCCATCGGTTTGATCATCGCACCGACGCGCGAACTGGTGGTGCAGATTTCCGACAACCTCAGGGAGCTAGGTCGGCATACCAAGGTTCGACACACCACCGTTTTTGGCGGCGTAGGCCAACGGCCTCAAGTCGCAGCCTTGACCAAGGGTGTCCATCTCGTCGTAGCAACCCCAGGCCGATTGCTCGATCTGATCGAACAAGGCTACTGCTCGCTAGCTAAACTTCAATACTTCGTCCTCGATGAGGCCGATCGCATGCTCGATATGGGCTTTATGCCCGACGTGCAGAAAATCGTTCGACTGCTTCCCAAAGAGCGCCAATCGGTGTTCCTTTCTGCGACCATGCCCCCACCGATCCAAAAACTCGCTTCGACTCTCCTGCATCGCCATGTCACGGTGATGGTAACCCCTCCAGCAAAGACGGCGGATCGGGTCAAGCAAAGTGTGATGTTTGTCGACCGGGGCAATAAACGAAAACTGCTGGATCGCCTATTAGCTGACCCCGAGAGAAGTCGCGTGTTGGTTTTCGTAAGGACCAAACACGGTGCTGATCGCCTCTACAAGTCGCTGATCGAGGATGGAGTTGCCGCAGAGGGAATCCACGGAGGGAGATCGCAAAACGCAAGGCAAAGAGTCTTGAACGATTTCAAGTCCGGAAAAATTCGGGTTCTCATCGCGACTGATATCGCCGCCCGAGGAATCGATATCGACCAGATCAGCCATGTCGTGAATTTCGATGTGCCGCTTGAAGCCGATGCTTATGTTCATCGAATCGGACGAACGGCAAGAGCAGGTTCAAGTGGCGAAAGCATCACGTTCTGCTCGGCCGACGAGTACAAATATTTTAAACAAATCGAAAAAACCATCGCTATGCGGATCGCAATCGATCGCGAGCATCCATTCCATTCGGTAGACGCCCAAGACGGAGAATTGAGCGAGATTGGCGATTTGCATCGACCAAAGAAAAAACCAAATTCAAAG
>JBJTAQ010001127.1:0-1824 GCA_046090945.1 Pirellula sp. | reverse complement strand
CTCGGCGTGTGCAACGAACCTTGCAGCGTTACCGCGAACTCCAGGACATCATCGCGATCTTGGGTGTCGATGAATTGAGCGAAGAGGACAAGACAGTCGTACGACGCGCCCGCCGCATCGAGCGATTCTTGTCCCAGCCGTTCTTGGTTGCTGAGGTCTTTACGGGCAAGCCCGGGGAAATCACTTCGCTGGCAGACACCATCCGCAGCTTTGAAGAAATCTGCGATGGCAAGTGGGATCATCTCCCTGAGTCGGCATTCATGTATGTCGGACCGATCGAGCAAGTCGAGGCACAGGCCAGGAAGATGGCCGAGCAAGGGAAGAAATAAGTATGAGTTCCGAAGCTTCCGTTCACTGCATTGTCGTGACTCCCGAAAAAACGGAGCTCGATGTTCAATGCGATTCCGTCAAACTCCCCATGTACGATGGTGAGCTAGGCATTTTGCCCGGTCGCTCCCCTATGGTTGGAAGGTTGGGCTATGGACTGATGAAGCTCAAGTCGGCTTCTGGGGTGCAGAGTTGGTTCGTCGACGGTGGATTTGTGCAAGTCACCCGCGATGGGGTGTATGTACTGACCAATAGGTTGCTCAAGCCCGAGCAGATCGACCGGCAAAGCGCCGAAGAAGATCTCAGGAAAGCCAACGAAATGATCGCCAAGACTCCGGAAGCTCGAACCATTAAAGAGCGGGCTTTGGCACAAGCTCGAGGTAAGCTCAGAATCACCAGCTAATTCATCTCTAAAGGCAACAGCTCATGAGTTCTCGCAAGGGAAGCGATTTTGCCGGCGTTGGGGTAGCCATTGTCACACCATTTCGAGACGGCAATCTCGATGTGAAGCGACTGCAAGAGCAGATCGATTTTCAAATCAGCTCGGGTGTTACTTTCTTGGTCCCCGTAGGAACCACTGGCGAATCCCCGACACTTTCGCACGACGAGCACGAGCGCGTCATCAGCGAAGTTGTCCAGGCCGCCCGTGGTCGTTGCAAAGTGATGGCTGGCACCGGTAGCAATTGCACCGCAGAAGCCTTGCGTCTCACCAAGTGGGCTGCCAAAGAAGGGGCGGATGCCTCGTTGCAAGTGGCACCGTATTATAACAAACCTACACAGCGTGGTTTTTACGAACACTTCAAAGCGATCGCTCTGGAAGTTGGTATTCCACACTGCGTCTACAACATTCCAGGGCGTTCAGCCAAGAACATCGAGCCCGAGACAATCGCCAAGCTTGCGGAACTGCCAAATATCACCATGGTCAAAGAGGCGACAGGTTCCTTGGATCAGTGCTCCCAAATCCTCAATTCCACCAATTTGACCGTCCTCAGCGGAGACGATTCACTGACGCTGCCGATGATGAGTATCGGAGCTGAGGGAGTCATCTCGGTAGCTGGAAACATCGTACCGAGCGATTTATTGGCCATGGTCAAGGCTGCACTCTCAGGCGACTTTGCAACGGCGACTCGATGGCACCACAAGCTCTTCCCATTGTGCAGGGATATGCTCTCTCTAGCGACCAATCCAATACCCGTCAAAGGTGCTATGAAACTGCTAGGTCGAGACACCGGTCAACTGCGACTGCCGATGACGGAACTGGAACCCAAGGAGTTCGATCAACTCCGAGCGACCCTGAATCGATACGGTCTGCTCCGCTGAACCCACTCGGAAAATCTACTTCGATGACGGCTTGCTCGTAAAATTCATCGAGCTTGTGAGCCACTTCGAAGCCGAGATGCGTAGTTTCGACTGCTGCTTAGCGATCGTCTGATTCATTTTTAAAACCAATTTGTCACGGTAATCGGCAAGCTTGCGATCGAGCAGGTCTCGAATCCC
>JBJTAQ010001126.1:0-1139 GCA_046090945.1 Pirellula sp. | reverse complement strand
ATGGGTCGTTCCTCGTCGCCATTCGGGCAAAGACAACGGCAGCAGCAGTGCAACCGGCTCGGTGATTTCCTGGTCGGATTGCTCATCGCGAAGGTGCCGCACAAGCGAGCCTTCGTTGTTTTTAGTTTGGGGTTGGAAGCTGACCGACGGGTCTAGGGTCCAAGTCGAGATCGATTTCCAATCGGCCTTGGAATCCTCCGGATTCCCCAGAAGCGAATCGGCCATGTAGACCATTCCCTCCTCGCGCATGAGCATGACTTGGCGGTAGATCGTGCAGGTCCCTTCTAGATCGCATTCGAGTTCCAAGTAATCGACATCGTCGTCAGAGAACCAGCAGACCTCATTCCAAGCGACATCGATGTTGACCGGTTTTCCTCGATACTCCACCGCGATCTCCCAATCCCCTGAGAAGATCCTACGGCCGGTCGGATCGCACAGATCGAGCCAAATCGAATCGCCTGAGAAATCCAGCGCCAACTGACAATCGCTTTTTCGCCAATTGCGACGCATCGATACGATATGGTTTTTCTCCCAGTACTGGCTCGGCTTAGGCAACCTCGCATCGTTCAACTTGTGCTTGCGAAGTTTCGCAGGTTTGAAACCTTGATCCCGCCCCACTTCATCGGGCAAGGCGACCGCGGCAGCAAGCTGTACCTTTTTGTGATCCTTGCATAGCTTCATCAGCGATTTCCAGAACTCAGGGTCGTGCCGACTCGATTCGCTCTGATCGAGCATGGCATGCCCGGTGCCGTCAGTCAGATGCAAAAGAATCGATTGAAGCTTGGCCAAAGCACGACGCTGCGGAGGATACCACTTGCGAGCTCCCACGCTATCGGCTGCCCAGCGACTGCGTATCAAAGAGGCGACGAAGGCTCGAAGGTCTTGAGCCCCGAAGTTGAGCAAAACCTGAGGGTCCTCGGCCGTCTGCTCGATCAACAAAGCCAAACGATTGAGGGTCTCACTGACGATCCGGTCCTTGCCACCCAAATGGGACATCTGTTTTGCAAGGGCCAGAGGAACCTCGCATGCCCATATAACCCATGGGAAAAGACCCTCGGTAGGGCCTTGCTCCCAAGCTCGGTCGACCTGCGTGAGCGTCGACTGGAGGACTTCAAGCCACAGGGCAGGGGGGACATCGC
>JBJTAQ010001125.1:0-2493 GCA_046090945.1 Pirellula sp. | reverse complement strand
CATGCCACTGATTTCGATGGATATAGTTTTGAAATGTCTTCTGTCTGATGGTTGATCACCAAAATGGTCGATCGCCGAAATGATGGATTCCCCGTTAGGCGTTGAGTGGGACTGAGGGATCATCCGCGATATTAACCCAGACGTGCACGTGGGGATAGCCACGGAAGTGCCACACGAAGCTAGGACCTTCGAGTCGCCAGTTGTCCCAGACTTTGTCACCCCCGGAGTCTTCATCGGTGTAGAAAGCCAAGTGGAGTTTATCCAGTCCTCCCTGGGCATTTAAACAAGCGACGGCTTCGTCGCGATCCACCTTTCGGAACGGCTCGATCAACTTGCTCAACACCTTTTGGAGAGCCTCTCTTTGGTCGCGAGACAATTCGCTCACAGGGATGCCCGGGAGCGGTCCGGAGGGTCGGAAGGCGACATCGCTTTCGCTTGGTGACTCGGCGACTTCGGCCATCTTGCGTTGTTTGCCGTCGAGCATTTGATAGACGCCGTTTGCCGCGAGAGCTTGTTCCCAGAAGACGTTCCCTGGGTGATCCGTACCTTCGTCATCGGACCCTGCCGCATGTCCGTAGAAAATCGGACCACCGAAGGCGACGTGTTTTTGAGTGTTGCCATCGCATCGGAGAGTCGAGTGGCGGCCGGTTAGGACAAACTCAAAGCGATCGGTACCAGGTGTCCCGAAAATGGCGAGGCTTTGAGCCTTGCCCCATCCGCCCATATCGTCCTTGAATTGTTTGTAGAACCGGTCGTGCCAGGTAGGGTCGATCATTCCTTCGAAAATGGCTTTAACCAAGTCTCGCTGGTCTTGCGTATAAAAATCGCTGAGGAGAGTCGGTTTGGTAATGTTCCAGTTATTTGCGACGCGGGTTCTGAGCAGCCCTCGGTCCTTGGATGTGTAGTCCCAGTCGAAGCAGACTGCTTGACGCTGCTGCTCGGAGAGTGAATCGTAAAGTGTTTTCACTAACGATTCAGGGGATTGATCGTTCGGGGACGCAAAAAGCCGTGTGGTCAGGTGCCCGCTTCCAGATGCGAGTCCGGCGACCGCCAGAGCGCTGGCCGATGCGAGAAAATCACGTCGGCCGACTGGCCCGGTCACTCGATTTACAGCGGCTTGCTTGACGTTAGCCTGCGATTCCGGCATGGGATGGTTGATGGAGGTACTCATCGGAACACCTTGTTGGAGACTGAAGATCGGTGGAGCAATCAAACGACCTCCAATTGTAGCAAAAAATAGGATCGCTTTGGTATTTTAGTTTCCAGAGACGAAACAGGTTGAATATGTTATCATTTTGAACTGGCCTGCTGGTGTCACTTGAGGTTCGACGAAACGCTGTGGAAGGGGGACTGAACAGAACGCCTATGAATGCTCAGGCCCCTCTGGATTTGACCGCGACGGTATTGACACCGGAGAACATCCAGTTCGAGTACCGGTTGGCGGGACCCTTCCGACGTTTTCCAGCATTTGTATTCGATCTGATCGTCCGGGCCTTTGCGATCTTCGCACTGGCGGTGTTGTTTATTTGCGGAGGGGTCTCGTCGCTCCTGCCGTTCTCGGGGGTCGTCGCGTTGGCATTGTTGTTGGTTGGGTACTTTCTGTTCGATTGGTTCTACGGACTGTTTTTCGAGACGTTATGGAATGGCAAGACTCCAGGAAAGCACGTCAGTGGGTTGCGTGTAATTTCCGTCGATGGGCGTCCGATTAGTTCTTATCAGGCGACGGTCAGGAACTTCCTGAGGCTTGGGGATCTGGCACCTTTTGCTTCCTTGCAGATGTTCACGTCCGAAGCTCCGCCGGCGTATTGGATACCGACAGCAGGGGTGGCGGTTGTGTGCATGATCATGACAAAGCGTATGCAGCGACTCGGGGATCTTGCTGCCGGTACGATGGTGGTCATCGACGAGCGGAAATGGGTACCGCCAAAATTGAAGCTAAACGACCCGGCGATCGACAGGATCGTCGAAGCGATCTCGCCGAGTTTTCGGATGACGCGTACGATGCTGCGCACGATCGCTTTGTACGTCGAGCGTCGTGGTCGACTGCCAGTGAGTCGACGCAGGGATTTGGCGGGCTTGTTGGCCAAGGAGTTGGTGCACAGGGCCGGAATTCAAACAGCGGTGGATCCAGATCTGTTTCTGTGTGCGCTGTATAAGCGGGAATACGATTCCCAGTGGAAATCGCTTGAAAAAACAGAGCAGCAACCTGGAGGCGTGGCCAGGGAGTCGAAAGACAGACCGAAGGTGAAGGCATGAGAACTGCTGAGTTAGTTGAGCAGCGCCGAAAGGGCTGGATCGGACTCGATGAGTTGTGCGAGATTCCATCAGGAAGTTGGAGTCCGCAGCAAGCGATGCGATTTGCTGCATTGTACCGAGACGCTTGCACCGACTTGGCGATGGCAGATCAGCTCAAGTTGCCGCCGGCGACGATCGACTATCTACAGAGGTTGGTCACGCGGTCGCACAGTCGGCTGTATAGCTCGAACAGTTTTC
>JBJTAQ010001124.1:0-1184 GCA_046090945.1 Pirellula sp. | reverse complement strand
TCTGCACAGGGGGTGCGACGGGAGTCGGCACCTGGCGCTTCGCATAACCTTTGATCTCGTTTACCACGTCACCGGTATCGAGTCGCTTCCTGCATCGCACATGGATCAGAAGCGGTAGGTTATGCAGTTCAGCGGAGTCCTTTGGATTGGTTACTCCCACAGCGCGACAGATGGCAGACAGATCCGCACGTGCGATTTGCACCGCTACCGCATTGGGGTTGTCAAGATTGAGCCTCGCCCAGACCAGTCGGTTTTGGTACTGGCCCTCGATGATCTGGAAGGTAAGTTGAAGTAGACTTCCGGTGCCAGCCTTCGTGGGCTTCATCTCGCTTTCGGTGATCACAGCGAGGTATTTCCCTGCTGGGATCGCTTCGAAGTCACCGGTGGGTTCCACACTGTTTGCATCAAAACCTGAAAGATCAGCCATTGCTTTGGGTTCCTTGTGATTGGGTGATTGCCTGAACAAAAGCCGCCCACGAGAGCGGCAACTCATCGACGATTCCATAACGGTTTTTGGCGACACAAGATGGGCCACCAACGCATCGCAAGATTCGCTCTCCACCACCCTTGCCGATGGCATGAGCGATCGTTCGCTTGCGATTAAAGCCAGCGTCCTCGGATTGCGTGCGGATCTTTCGCGTTGCAAATAGAACGGCATCGCACCATTCGCTAATGAGCGCTGCAGAGTGCTTGTGCAACCTGGGACTGTAGCGATCGTAGGGCGAGGACTCCGGGTCCTCGAAGCGCTCGACCTTGCTGTGAGCGATCAGTAAGACGACCATCCCACGCTCATTGCGAAGCGCATTTAGATGCTCGATGATCTCGCGCCAAAGTGTCAAAGCCAGGGTGTAACCCTTGCTATAGCCACCGGCGACTTGCTCGATCGATGTTGTGTTGTGCTCGGAGCACAAGCGGTCAAAGACCAATCGTTCAAGCCAGTCCAGCGAGTCGATCACGACCGTTTCGTACTCGTGCGACTCTTGTCTCAGATCGCTCAGGGCCGATAGGACATCGTCGTACTTGGTCGCTAGTGGAAACTTGTCCACATCAAGTTCATCTAATCCGTCTTCGCACTGGATAAACACAGGCCGCGGGGCCTGAGAAGCGAACGTCGACTTGCCAACCCCCTCGATCCCATAGCAAAGGATCCGAGGGGGTTTGGCTGATCGACCGCGCTGAAGTTT
>JBJTAQ010001123.1:0-7185 GCA_046090945.1 Pirellula sp. | reverse complement strand
CACTTAAGCCAAGCCGATAGGGCTTTGCTTTGTCGACTGCTCCAGCAGGCAAGAGCACCCCACGAACCACCTGACGGTCATTGGTGATCCTTAGAAACTTTCTACTCCGTTTTTGCAAGGTGATTTATGATTCAATCCGTGGAAAAACCAGATGCAATCGTCATTGGAGGAGGACCCTCGGGTTGTGCGACCGCTACGATCCTAGCTCAGCGAGGTTACAAGGTTACCGTTTTCGAGCGAGACCACTTTCCTCGCTTCCACGTAGGAGAATCTCTCATTCCCTTCTGCTATGGAACGATCAAGCGGATTGGTCTGCTGGACAAAATGAAGTCCAGTCACTTCACCAAAAAGTACGGAGTCCAATTTATCAGCGAACACGGAAAGCTCTCGGAACCTTTTCGCTTCGAAGAATACGATCCGCACGAACGCTCTCAAACTTGGCAAGTACTGCGAAGTGAATTCGACCAAATGCTCATGGAGAATGCTCGGGAACATGGAGTCGAGGTGGTCGAAGGGGCTCGAGTCCTGGATGTCGAACGCCAGGGTGATCGGGTCGTAGGAGTCAAGGTCAAGGTTGGTGATGAACCGGCCAAAGTGGTTCATGCTCAAGTGGTCGTCGATGCCAGCGGGCAATCTTCCCTGCTGATCGATCGAATGAATCTCCGGGAGTGGGATCCCGATCTGAAGAAAGCCGCCGTTTGGACTTATTTCAAGGGTGCGAAACGCGAACCTGGTTTGGATTCAGGTGGCACGATTGTCATTCAAACCCAGGGCAAGAAGGGTTGGTTTTGGTACATCCCTCTCCATGATGACGTGGTTAGCGTCGGAGTCGTCGCCGACTTCGACTATCTGTTCAAAAACAGAGATACCAAGGACCCTGAAAAGATTTTCCACGAGGAGGTTGCACGTTGCCCAGGGGTTCAGCCTCGCATCGCAGACTCTGAATGTGTCGGTGAGTACCGAATCATGAAAGAGTACTCCTATAAAGCAAGCAAAGCGGCCGGAGACGGATGGGTTTTGGTCGGAGACGCCTTTGGCTTTCTCGACCCGCTTTACTCGTCAGGAGTGCTGTTGGCTTTGGTATCCGCACAAATGGCTGGTGATGCGATCGCCGATGCCTTAGATGCAAACGACCCATCCGAGGCACGACTCAGAGTTTGGGAACCCGAGTATCGCAAAGCGATGGATCGCATGCGGAATCTAGTTCGTGCCTTCTATGACGGATTGAACTTCGGCCAACTGGTCCGGCGGCATCCCGACAAAAAGCACTTGATCACAGATATCCTCATCGGCAACTTGTTCAAGGATGAGGTCGACGAACTGTGGCCTTTGATCCAGGAACTGCGCGATGAGGAGTTGGCAGTTTCTAAATAGATGACTTACTAAACGGCTTGTTCGCTCGGCAGGGAGTACGGAGCGCGATACTCTCTAGTAAGCCATTGGTTGGGTGCATCGTTTCCAGTGAAGGTTTCTGAGATCGGATCGATGGGTAGCTTGCGTCCCATCCAGACCGAATAATCCTTGACGGAATTCGTTTCGAGGTGTTCCGCGGTTCGTTTCCAAGTTTCGACGATGGATGCATCCCCTTCTTGGGATTGAAGAGAGTCAATTACTTCGGCACCTGGAATCTGTTTTCCGAGCCTCAGCGAGATATTCCCCAAGTGGCAAAGAGCGCTTGAGAGGTGGCCTTGTTCGATGTCCGCATTGAGGGACTTGTAGTCCCGGGACCGCATCGCATCGGTGAAGTTCTTGTAGTGGCGATCATCCCCACCTCCGTCGAATTGCTTGATCGGTGTACCATCGAGATCGAAAGCTGTACCGCTGGAGTAGGAAGTCATGACCAAATAGCCTTTGGTGCCTTCGACAATCATTCCGACGTTGGCGCCCTTGTAGTCTGGGGTGGGCAATCCGCGGACTTCGAAGATCAACTTTCGCTTGCCGTAATCGTGCACCACGACTTGAGTATTGGCTGTCTCACCAGCGTCTTCATAGCCAAATCGGCCTCCAAAGGACCAGACTCGATCGCTCAGGCGATCTTCGCCTAGAGCCCAGCGGCACAGGTCCATTTGATGGATCCCTTGGTTTCCTAAATCACCGTTACCGTATTCCCATTGCCAGTGCCAATCGTAATGGAAGCGTTTTCGGGTCAAAGGTAAAATTTTCGCAGGACCGGACCACAGGTCGTAATCGACTTCTTTGGGAACCTCATAAGTACCGCGAGGCCCGATCGAGTCACGGCGTTTGTAGCATAATCCTCGCGAGATGAGCACATCGCCGATGCCGCCTGCGTGGACAAACGCGATTGCGTCGCGCATCCCTGGGTTCGAGCGGCATTGCGTACCGGTCTGAACCATTCGCTGGTGCTTGCGGGCCGCTTGAACGACCCGTCGCCCTTCGAGGACGTTATGAGAAACTGGCTTTTCGACATAGACATCTTTGCCAGCTTGAATAGCCCAGATCGCGCCTAGCGAGTGCCAATGGTTGGGTGTGGCGATGCTAACGGCATTGATCGATTTGTCTTCGAGCAATTTGCGGAGATCCTTTACCCAAACCGGTTTCTTACCACCCTGCTTTTCGGCTGCTTTTTCGCAACTGCGTTGTCCTGCTTTTTCGTCGCAGTCGCAAATGTGGGTAACGACGGTTCCCGGCTTGCCAGCAAAGCCATCGATGTGGGATTGGCCGCGTCCCCCGGCACCAATCACTGCGACTTGGATTGTGTCATTAGGCCCGATCGATGGGGGTTGTTGTTGAGGCTCGGTGGCTTGGGCTCGCTGCGCTTGCAATGCCATGGCAGCAGCGGTGGTAAACATGGATTGTTCGAGGAAACGTCGGCGGGAGAGGGAACTCATGGGTGGATCCTTATACAGGTTAAGGTTTGAAGACGATTTGCCCAATCGGCAAATTGTAAAGGATCCCAAATCGCTTTGCATCGCACCGAAATCTGATAAATCCCAAAAAAATTGTCAATAACCGATTCTACAGACCTTTGATCCCCAACCATCGAGCAGCATTGGTTTTAAACAGTTTTTCAATTCTTGACTCATTCCACCCCAACTCCGAATGACAAATCGAGCGCATGCGCCCTAGGGTTGCGCCCGACCCTACGAAATGGGAACGGTCTTCGCTCCGCGGAACCCCATCGGCTCCGACTGCAACCTTGCGATCGCCGAGTTGATAGACTCCTGGCTCGAGCCCTGCAGCGCTGATTGCATCTGAGATAATCGCAACTTTGTCCTCTCCGAACCAATCGACCCAGGTATCTAAGAGCCAAAGAGGTAAATGATGCCCATCGGCGATCAAGGTTACTCTTAGGTGTTCTCGCATGGCTAGCACTCGCTGCAGGATATTATCATGCCTAGGAAGCATCGGTGGGCAAGCGTTCCCTAGGTGTGTAAAGAGACTCAGTCCAGAGTCGATCGCAAGCAGCAGTTGCCGGATCGATGGGTTGCAATGCCCGGCTGCCACGAGAATGTTCTGTTGGATCAGATAATTTATCCCTCTAAGAGTCGGATCGCATTCGGGTGCAAGAGTAACAAGCTTCAGCCAACCATTGGCCGCATCGACAAGCCGTTTGAGTTGATCCAGATCTAATGCGATGGCATGTTGCGGTGGGTGGGCCCCGATGTAACCAACTTCTGACGAGATAAAAGGACCTTCGAGATGGATCCCAATCGCCTTGCTCTTGGCAAAAGGGTCCTGATGATTCACTTCACACCACTTCGCAAGTCTGGTTAGCTTCGAGCACAGAGACTCGATGCTATCGGTGATCAAGGTTGGTAGGAAGCATTTGGTTCCATCCTGACCGAGCAAATTGACGGCTCTTTTCCAGTCGTCTTCGGATACTTGACTCTGATTGAAATCAATACCACCTAAACCATTGATTTGAAGATCCACGTATCCATCGATTTTTATCATGGTTTCGGTCGTCTCGGTTCGGAAAAGAAAAGAGCCGACTGGCTTGAATGCAACCAGTCGGCTCTGTTGGGTTATTCACTGAGGTCAATTCGACTAGAACAAGTCGCTGGCGAACAGATCATCGACCAAGCCAACCGAGTTTTCCTCTTGTTCCTGCTCAGCGGCTAAGCCAGCTAGGAGTTGGTCGACACTCGAAGCGTCGACCGGAGCATTCGCAGCCCAAGCTGGGACACTCGTTCGACCTACCCAGTTGGACTGGATGGCCAAGGGGACATCGACCATCGTACCGGAGGTACCGGCTTGGATCTCGATCGCTGGAGCAGCCTGAGCTTCTCCCTCTCCTGATGAGCCTGAGCCATTGATACGATTGACAACCCAAAGGATATCAAGCGGCGAGAGGAACCCGTCCTCGTTGACATCCACATAGTATTTCTCTCCGGACTGTTCACCTTCACCGCTGCCGCCCAAAGGACCACCGCCGTTGGTGTTGACTTTGTTGACCAGGATCAGTGCGTCGATTGGCGATACGAATCCGTCGTTGTTGACGTCGAATCGGTCGTAAGGATTGGTATTCCCTTCACCACCGGCTCCTGATCCACCAGTGATCACCAGGTCGGCTGGGATGTAACTGATTTGATCGTATGGCACTTTGTTGCGAGGATCGCTGTAAAGGAGCGAGTCATGGAAGGGGCTGATGTCGGCCGGATCCGCAATGAACTTCGCGACGCCAGGAACATTGGCCTTCATCCGAATGCTGAATTGCAGCAGTTCCGAGGTTCCCAACGGTGAGGCGGAGTCCTGGAAGGAACCGACTTCGTTAATCAATCCAGGGATACGGATATCACCTGACTTGCCGTTGCTATATCCATTAGGTCCGGTTGCAAACTCGATTTGGAAACCCAAACCGCTGGTCGATGTTTGCACACTCACCAAACCGCGATCGTAGAGGATGTCTTGGTAGGCAGCGAAAACACCGCTCTGCGTATTCGGAACTCGGAGGTCTTGGACATACCCTCGCAGCTCAAATTGACTTCCAACTGGGATCGAGGTGATCGGTTTTCCGTTCAGATCGAAGGCCTTGAGCTGGATCTTCATCTTGTCGTCGGCACTGGTGTTACCGACCTTGAGCGTTACGGTCGCCGTCGAGGTGAATCCTCGGGAGTCGGCAATCGTGTAAGTGAACTGATCGGAGAATCCAAGCGAGCTGGTGAACGGCACGAACTGGATTCGATCGTCAGCTGGGTTTGTAGTTCCTCGGTTGTCGATCGAAACCACACCGTTGGCCGGTTGGGTAACCGAAGTGATTCGGATAGGACCAGAGGTGCCGACGATATCGTTTGCCAGGACGTTGATGAACGATGTGGAGTTCAGCAGCAGTTCCGCGGTGCTGTCATCGACTGCGAAAGGCAACTCGGTTCCCTTAGGAACAACTTCGATCGTCGATCGCAAGTAGCGGACTTGTTCCACCGGAACCGGAGCGTTCGGAGGGTTGTAGAGTACCACATCGGTGTTGGGTGAATCATTCGCGGGATCTCCGGCGAACTCTGCCAAACCTGCCGAGCGAGCGGTGAAGGTCAGGATGGTCATCAGCGATGGGTCGGCGAACTCAAACGGAGGCTTTTCAGCACCCGTGAACGCACCCAAGGATCGGATGACTCCCGGAACCGACGCAGATCCCGAAACTCCACTACGGTAAGGAGCTACTGGCGAGTTTGCGAAATCCAAGGTTGTGCCAGCTCCGGGGCTCGACGGCAGAACTATATTCGAACTGTAGAGCAGATCGAGGTAAGCCGCATACACACCTGGGTTCTGAACGGAGGTTGGCGGAGTTTGTCCTGCACCGCGCTCTGGTCGCAAGTCGTACGTGTACACGTAGACTTGGAACTGGTCGCCTTGGGTGACACTTGTGATCGGATTTCCGGACATATCTCGGAACGCGAAGCTGAACTCGACATTGTCATCGAGGCGATCGCCTTCGAGCGTGTGAACGGTTACTCGGGCTGTCGAGGACTTTCCTTGTCCATCCGTCACGGTGTAGGTGAACGTTTCGGTTCCGCCAAAGCCACGTCGAGGAGTATAGCGGAGGCTCAGGCCACCGGACCCGATCGAAAGTGCACCACCCTTGTCTGGGTTGGTGAAGTTGGTGACAACCAAAGATCCGCCAGCACCTTCGATGTCGTTCAAAAGAACATTCAGTGGGTAGGAGACCGAGTTGGTGGGCAAGTCGAATGAATCGTCGACGGCAACTGGATCGGTGAATTGCAAGTTGACGGTGACCGTAACGTTCGCCGTTTCACGTTTTCCGGAAGCAAAGACGACCGTGTAAGTGAAACTGTCTTGGCCAAAGAATCCGCGTGGAGGGGTGTATCGCAGCGTGTTGTTTGGACCGATCGAGATCGTTCCGCCTTGTGCCGACGGCCCAGGCAGAACTGCCGTTACAGGATCATTTGGAGGTAAGAAATCGTTGGCAAGCACATCGAAAATGTTCGCCGTGCTGTTTCGGGCAACCGTGAACGAATCATTCTGAAGAATGGTCCGAGGCCCATTGTTGATGGTGTACACGTAGTCTTCGACTTCACCGGCTGCAGCGCGTCCGGTTGGGCCAACATCGCGAGTCTGCGAGAGACGGAAGCGTGCGAAGCCATTCGAGACCGCATTGTTCGGAACAGTGAAGGTCACCGTGTTATCCCCAGCGACAGCTGCCAGGTTGGTGACAATTTGCTCGCCTGGATCGGTCCAGACGCCGTTCCCGTTGAAATCGATCCAGCCTTGGACGAAAGCACCCGCACCTGCGGTGTTGGTGACATTGATGCGGATGATGTTTTGGTTGTCGCCACGAACTAACGGTGTCAGCAAGGTCACACCGTCTTCGTCGTTGATCACGTTGCCCGATGAGTTCAAGGCACCATTGGTATCGTCACCGTTGGAACTGGACGATGGTCGGCCATCGATTTCAGCATCCCAGTTAGCACCTAGGCGGAATCCATCGAGTTGACCAGCAGATGCACCGCTGTTGCTGCGGAGGGTCGCATAAGGACTCGGAGCATCACCCCAGTCAGAGGACTCTCGATTCCCAAAATCAAAACCGCCTAAAGGCGTTGTTCCATCATAAGTTGCCGTGTGGAAGCCGCCTACCGGGAACGTTTGAACATAACCTGGATCGACCACTTCACGGATGCTGTAGGTGCCGGCTCGCGGCGGAGTAAGGACGTACGATCCATCCGCCTTGGTCAACGCTGCTGGTTCGCCAACATCCGGCCGAGCGTCACC
>JBJTAQ010001122.1:0-1802 GCA_046090945.1 Pirellula sp. | reverse complement strand
GATCTTGCCAAGTTCCTGATGCTTTTCAGGAGTTGCCTTGAGCAGTACCAACTCCCCTTTTTCACTCACGACCAAGATCAGCCCCGAATCGGCCAGCAAGAAGGCTTGGCCCTTCTCATAGCGTCCACCCTTCCACTTGCGCTTGCCATCCTCTAAGCCGATGCACGCGAAAATCCCATTGTCGAACCCATAGATGTTTCCATCATAGACCAGAATGTCGTTGTAGTCGGGCTTCATCTCCTTGGATGTCCAAAGCTCCTTGGCCTGCAATCCGGAGTCGCCCGAAGAGAACTCGACCAGCCGAGTTCCAGTTCCCATGCCCGCGGGTATCAGAAGCTTGTTCCCGTCGATCACTTGAGCTTGGCAAGCTCGATAACCTTGATGTTGAAACTCGTAGTCCAAAACAGGCTTGCCTGTGACTGGTTCGAGAAGGTGGGCGCCGAGGTTGGAGAGCAAGCACAAGTAGTCGGTCCCCAAGAGATTGATCTTTTGCACCGAACTGTAAGACATCTCGCCCGCCTTGGCTGTCCAAGCAACTTGGCCGTCTTCCACCTTATAAGCAATGATCCCCTTGTCTTGCTTACCTCCAGCATGAACGATCACCAAACCGCCATCCACGCAAGGCGAACAGGAAAAGCCCCACATGGGGGGAGTCTCTCGCTCAGAAGCTTCCTTTAAGTCGACTTTCCAAATCAGTTTGCCATCGATGGCGTTCAGGCGCACCAAGAAGCCTTCAGCTCCTAGGGCATAGATCGATCCGTCTGCAAGCGTTGGGGTACTGCGAGGTCCGAGTCCACCGAGCGCTTCAAAAAAACGA
The DNA here is from genome assembly GCA_046090945.1 of Pirellula sp. Classification (GTDB taxonomy): domain Bacteria; phylum Planctomycetota; class Planctomycetia; order Pirellulales; family Pirellulaceae; genus JBKCUI01. The sequence goes on along the minus strand of JBJTAQ010001122.1, from coordinate 985 downwards.
GATGGGTTGGTGTAAGACCAAATCGGTTCGCCGGTCACGGCGTTGTAACACGAGACCACCTCGTCCTCCATTTGCTGCTCTTGAGTGAAGATCCGATCTGCACCGATCGCAAACGAACTCCACGCTGGACCGATTCGATTCCGCCATCGCTCCAATGGTGGATTGGATTTCCAATCGTCGCTGAATCGAAGTCCGGACTGCGTGCTGTCTCCCTTGGGGCCGCGAAACCCCGGCCAAGGTGCCGTTTTTAGTGCCGCTAGCAACTCCTGTTCGTCATACTTCTCAATCGGCGCCAACTCTCTAGATTGTAAATAATCCCAGTTGGCTAATGTTTCAGAGGTTTGATTCCATCGCCAATCGAATCCGAAGGAGAAGTTGCCCCAGACGCCGTCGGTGCGAAGCAGCGCCGAGTAACCGGCCCCGAGGAGTGCCAGGCCGATGGCAAACCATGTTCGCTGAATTGAAAGTTTCGCACCAAAGAGAATCGCGCCCAGGGCAAAGGCCGCGATGGCCATCGGGATCGTCATGACAATCAGCAGTGGGCCGCGCATCGATTCGTGACAAACCGCTTGTTCGATCCCTACGGCCGCGACAATTCCCAAAATCCCTAGCATGCGTTCAAACCATCTAGCGCGGCTAGCAACGAGCCACCAGAGGATCACCAGCAGGCCCACGAGAAACGGCCCGAATGCACTTGCCATCCAGATCATCGATGGCCCATCGGGGACCAAATCCGGTACAAACCGCATGAGCAACATCAGGGGCAGGAGCAGGATCGGTATCCAGACTCGCAGCGGCTTCCATTGACCTACAGATTCCATGATGCTTTAACTCCCCGAATTGTTTCCTCCGAGGATATTCTTAAGTGCATCGCGCAATGGCCTCCTCGGTGGCTCCTGCTTGGATGATTCATCGGATTTTTGATCGATCGGTTGTAGCACACCTGGATCAGATCTCGAACCCGATCCGGAACTCGAACGGGCCT
>JBJTAQ010001121.1:0-1060 GCA_046090945.1 Pirellula sp. | reverse complement strand
GATCTGACTGCCGATATGAAAGTGAAGCAGATGCAGCAGTTGTTGATGCCCGTTCTCTTTGAGCAATCGAAGGCACTCGAGTAACTCGGACGTAGTCAAACCAAATTTGGCTGAATCACCTCCGGAGCTTGCCCATTTCCCCGACCCCTTGGTGTAAAGCTTGGCACGCAGTCCTATCCAAGGAAAAACGTTTTGCTCTCCACAAACTCTGAGCAAAATCTTCAGTTCGTTGAGCTTCTCAATCACGATCACCACACGCTTGCCCGATTGCACTGCAAGCAGGGCCAAGCGACAGAATGACTCGTCCTTAAACCCGTTGCAGATCAAGAGCGACTCGGGGGTCTGCTCTTGGGCTATCGCCGCATAGAGCTCCGCCTTGGATCCACACTCGAGCCCCACTCGGTATTTCCCAGTATCTTTGAGAAACTCCTCGACTACCTCCCGCCTCGGGTTAACCTTCATGGGAAAGACAGGATAGTGCTTGGCCTTGTAACCAAACTGCTCGATCGAGTCGCGGTAAGAACCCGTGAGAAGTTTCAATTGGTTGGTCAAAATCTGCGGAAACCGCAACAGGATCGGCAACTGCAACTTCTTGTCTTTGACCAAGTGGTCGACGACGTTTTTCAAATCGACCCATCGAGGATCATTCATCGCCGGGTGGGCGATCATATTCCCCTGATTGTTGACGCTGAAATACCCTGCGGACCAGTTATCAATACCGTAAGTTCTCGAGATTCGCTGCAGGTTTTCATCGTTCATGTTGCATTCGGAGTCCTGGATAGAGAGGAGTACAAAGATCCGTCAGCGGGGCATTTTACCGCTAAATCGCAATTATTCCCAGTAACCCCAGGGCCGCAATCCAAAGACTCGCTAGAGTTTTCCCTCGAGCGCTAACTGGTGGAAAAAGTGCTGAACACTGTTCTGGTTTTTTAAAAGCCATTCGATCGACGGCTCGCAATTCATCGCCTTGGCAATCGCTTTGGTCGTCGCCTCCCGGTTGGTTCTAAAAAGCACCTCAGGATCGTACTTGGCCGAAACAATCGAAGGATCAAGCCAAACC
>JBJTAQ010001120.1:0-10570 GCA_046090945.1 Pirellula sp. | reverse complement strand
GGCAAGTCGACGTTGCTCAAGGGGATCCTCGGAGAGTCGCCGCCCAAAAGTGGACAGGTTCGATTAGGAACCAATTTGCAGATCGCCTACTTCGATCAAAACCGCGACATCCTCGATCCAAATCTAACCGCAGAAGAGAATGTTGGAGTCGGTCGTACCACGGTCACTATCAACGGAAAGAACAAGCATGTGATTGGTTACTTGGGAGAGTTTCTCTTCACGCCCGAGGAGGCTCGATCCAAGATCCAGTTCTTTTCGGGGGGGCAACGAAACCGATTGCTGCTGGCAAAACTCTTTGCACAACCCGCCAATCTTTTGGTGATGGATGAACCGACGAACGACCTTGATGCAGAATCGCTCGAAATACTCGAAGAGCGACTGGTTGAATACGAGGGAACCCTGTTGGTCGTAAGTCACGATCGAGCGTTTCTGAACAATGTTGTCACGAGCATGATCGTCTTTGAGCCCGACGGGATTCGTGAATACGTCGGAGGCTATGATGACTGGTTGCGTCAAACCAAATCGCATCAGGAGAATCAGCGAATCGGTTCCTCTGCAACCAAGGGGACTGTGACCTCCGCATCGAACCCGAAAACGCCAGATGAGAAACCCGCATCGCAGAAACTTAGTTACAAAGAGAAACAGGAGCTCGAGTCGCTCCCGAACAAGATCCAGCAGATTGAGTCACAGCAAGCCGAGTTGCACGCAAAGATGTCGGCAGAAGACTATTACAAACGGCCAGCCTCGGAATTGTCGGCCGATGCTCAAAGAATGGAATCGCTCGACAGTCAGTTATTGCAGGCTTACGAGCGTCTGGAATCCTTGGAAGCTCGGCAGTCTTGAACCCTTCGGATTGGATCGGCTGAAACTGTGTGGTACAATTCAGGGAGTGTTTCGGGTAATCGAACGCCCGCCCCCGCCTTGGTTGTTTCCCCGCCTAAAGAGTGTCGAGCATGCTCGCGTTGCTACGTGGATGGATTCTCTGCCAATTGATTTGGGCTACCTTAGGGCCTCAGGATGTCTGTGCACAAGCCGCCCAGTCTGAGAACGCTTTGACACAGGAACAGGTCGAGTTTTTTGAGAACAAGGTGCGACCGATCTTGGTCGAGCGTTGCTACGAGTGCCACAGCGGCAAGGAGCACAATGGTGGTTTGCGTTTGGATTATCGAGACGCGTTAATCCGGGGTGGCGACTCCGGTCCCGCGATTTTCACGAATCAATCCGGTCAGCCTGAACAAAGCCTGATCCTTAGAGCGATCAGGTACCAAAATCCCGATCTGCAGATGCCACCGAGCGGTAAGCTTCAGCAAGCCGAGCTTGAAATCCTAGAGAAATGGGTTTTGAGCGGTTCCCCTGACCCTAGGTCCGTTAGACCCGAAGAAGTGTCCAACAAACCCGAAGGGATGAGTATCGAAGAGGGAAGAAAATTCTGGTCCTTGAGGCCGGTCAGGGGAGTTTCGATCCCTGAGCCCAAGGACCGCCGATGGTGTCAGAATCCGATCGATGCCTTTGTCTTGCAGCAACTCGAATCAAATGGATTGCGACCGGCTCGTCAAGCAGGTCGACGCGAGCTGTTGCGACGAATGACATTAGGATTGACCGGTTTGGTACCCGAGGCTCGTGAGTATCGAGAGTTCGAACAAGACAATGCACCGGAGGCGATCGAAAGGCAAATCGATCGACTGCTCAGCTCTCAGCAGTACGGAGTCCGGTTTGGTCGCCACTGGTTGGATGTAGCTCGCTACTCGGACTCCAACGGCTTGGACGAGAACATCGCTTACGGGAACGCTTGGAGATATCGGGACTACGTCGTCGGAGCGTTCAATACCGACAAGCCCTTCAATCGATTCGTCGAAGAGCAAATTGCGGGCGATCTGCTAACGGACGCGGATAGACAGACAAAAACGGCGACCGGCTTCTTGGTGTTGGGTGCCAAGGTGCTCGCTGAACCTGATCGAGACAAACTTGCGATGGATACGATCGACGAGCAGATCGATACGATTGGTAAAGCCTTCATGGGCATGACGCTCGGATGTGCCCGTTGCCACGATCACAAATTCGATCCGATCAAGCAGAGGGACTATTATGCGTTGGCAGCCATTTTCAAGGGGACCAAAACCTTTGGGGATAGCAATTACGGGGCGATTAAGCATTGGAACGAGATCTCCTTTGCAAGCGATGAGGAGAGATCGCAACTCAAAACGATTGAGGCTCAGATTGCTGAGAAGAACGGGGCTTGGAACAAGCTCAAGAGCGAGGGGCTTGCAAAGCTGCGAGCCCAAGTCCGCGAGCAGTCTGCGGAATATCTGGCCTGTGCAAGTAAGCTGAATTCTGAAGCAACTCTCAACCAGTGGGCTGATGCTGGCAAAGAGTTCGGCTTGCACTCGAGGGTTTTGGCCAATTGCCGAAGGTATCTGGATTACCATCCGGATGAGCCGCTCTTTGCAAAGTGGCGGGAACTGGCCGCGACGGGCGATGTGCAAGGCATACTGGTTCATTACCAGGAATTGTTCCACCGAGTCGACCAAGAGTGGGAGAAGGCCAAAGCAGCCGATGCCCAGGTCAAGAAGCTCGAGGATGCGGGTTTGGAGGCGGCAAGAGTCGCTTTGGGTGATGCTGCAGGATTCCTCGCGATACCTGCCAAGATGGAGCATGCACTCGACGAGGAAAGTTTGGTCAAGATCCACGAGTTGGCAGATGTCGCCAGACGCTTTGAGAGCAGCGCCCCGGATGAAACGGCGGTGATGGGTGTAGGAGACAAAGGGGTCGTCGATGGACTACCCATTCACATTCGAGGCAGCTATCGCAATCTTGGTGAGTTCATCGAACGTGGGGTCCCGATGGTGATGCTGTCCGAGCAATCCTCGATCATTTTTGATCGCGATACGAGTGGTCGTTTGGAGTTGGCCAAGTGGCTCGCAGCATCGACACATCCTCTGACAGCCAGGGTGATCGTCAACCGTATTTGGCGTTGGCATTTTGGACAAGGTTTGGTGGAATCCACGGAGAATTTCGGAGCCTTGGGGGATCGCCCATCGAACCCAGAGCTTTTGGATTATTTAGCTCGATGGTTTATCGAATCGGGTTGGTCGATCAAAGAGTTGAACCGACTGATATTGACGTCGGCTACCTATCAGATGTCGAGCGTTCACCCCGAGGCCGAGGCGGCATTGGCGATCGATCCGGAGAATCGACTCCGATGGCACTTCAAATTGCAGCGGATGCAGGCCGAGCAAATTCGCGATTCGATCCTCCAAGTTGCAGGACGTCTGGACTTGAGTCTCGGGGGCAAATCGGTTCCCTTGAGAAATCGTCAGTTCGTTTTCGATCACACATCGATCGACCATACGAAGTACGATAGTGTTCGCAGGACCGCATATCTCCCGATCATTCGCAATCATTTATTCTCGCTGCTCGAGCAGTTCGATTTCCCGGATCCGACCATGCCCGTCGGGAGTCGCAATACCAGTGTTGTCTCGCTGCAGATGCTCATGCTGATGAACGCCGATTGGATCGTAAGTTCGGCGGAATTGCTGTCTCGTCGGAGTCAAGAGCACTCGAGCGAGCCGTCGCTACGGGTGGATTGGTTGTATGAAACCGTACTTGGTCGAGAGCCTCGGGAGCACGAGCGTCAGCGGCTGCTCGACTTCGTCGCAACACATCAGGTTCCTGACGTGGATCCCTGGTCGATGATCGCGCACAATCTCCTGATATGCAGCGAGTTTATTTATGTCCCTTGATCTTGGTTCTGCCAATTTGATTTCCAGCCACACTCGCCGAAGACTGCTTCAGTCGACGGCATTAGGATTCGGGCATCTAGCTCTGCAGAGTTTGCTCGGCAAGAACTCCTTGGCAAACGAAAACCCGACGGGGCAAAAGCGTCCCCACTTTAACGCCCGTGCCAAGCGGATCGTGTTTCTTTTCATGAAGGGAGGCCCCTCGCATATCGACACCTTCGATCCGAAGCCGCTGTTGACTCGGGATGACGGCAAGCCGCCACCGTTCGAGTTGCCTCGAGTGGTTTTTGCCCAACAAGGCAACTTGCTCAAGTCCCCTTGGAAGTTTTCGCAGCATGGTCAGAGCGGTTTGCCCGTGAGCGAACTTTTTCCCAATGTGGCCAAGCACATCGATAAGCTTTGTGTTTTGCGCTCGCTGCATGGTAGCAATCCGGCTCACGGTGGGGCATTGCTCAAGATTCATACTGGGAGCGATCAGTTCGTCAGGCCGAGCATGGGAGCCTGGATCACGTATGGGCTAGGGACAGAAAACCAGGATCTGCCAGCATTTGTGACCATCTGTCCAACGTTGGCACATGGTGGCGTTAACAACTGGGGGGCAGCTTTCTTGCCGACATACTGCCAAGGCACACCGATTGGAAACGCGAGTCAACCGGCCAAGCAAGCTTCGGTGCAAGACATTGTGCATCCCAAACTGGATCGGGCAGCCCAGAGGAAGCAATTGGATTTGTTGTCAAAGATCAACGAAGACTTCTCGAAGGCCTATCCAGCCGATGCAGCGATTGCGGGTCAGTTTGGGGCTTATGAGTTGGCGTTTCGCATGCAATCGAGTCTACCGGAGATTCAGGACTTGCAGACCGAGACCGAATCAACGCTTCGGTTGTATGGTGTCGACGACCCTGTCACTGAGAATTTCGGTAGGCAGTGCTTGATGGCACGTCGATTCCTGGAGCGGGGTGTACGATTTGTTCAGGTAACGCACAGCGACAGCGAAGTGCAATGGGATCAGCATTCGGATTTATATCAGGGACATACCAAAAATGCTTCGGAAGTTGACAAGCCGATTGCGGGATTTTTGACCGATCTTGATCAGCGCGGGTTGCTCAAGGAGAATCTGGTGCTATGGGGCGGAGAATTTGGTAGGACGCCGACGTCCCAGGGTAATGGGCGGGACCACAATCCCCATGGTTTTTGCATGTGGATGGCAGGTGGAGGGGTTCGTGGCGGTTACGCTTACGGATCCACCGACGAGTATGGTTACTATGCTGCCGAGCAGAAGATGCATGTGCATGATTTGCACGCTACGATCTTGCACATCCTAGGGCTCGACCATGAGCGTTTGACCTATCGTTACGCGGGCCGAGATTTCAGGCTTACCGATGTCGCCGGTCAAGTCGCGCATGAGATCTTGGCCTGATGATCGGCGATAAAAGTAACGTTCAAGGTTGTTCGAGCGACATCATTTAAAGAGTTTTTAGGTATTCGAGCAGATCTGATTTTTGGTCTTCGGAAAGTTCGTCAGGGTAGTCGTGACCTTGGGCTGATTTCCCCTCGATACTGGTGTCAAAGTACCAGCGTCGCTGAGCGTTGGAAAGTTTTTTCGGAACTTCGTCGAGCGTTTCGACGACCAAACCGATATCCTGCTCGTCAAGGCTCAAGGCGAGGCGTCGCCAAACTTTTGGGCGCTGATCGGGATGAAGCAAATGCCATAGAGTAGGAACACTGCCGTTGTGCAAATAGGGGGCTGAGGCCCAGATGCCGTCTAAGGGGGGCGCTACGTACCCGGAGACTTCCGTGTAGGTGGCCTGCTTGCCATAGTCTGCGAACCAACTTTGACCGTAGGCATCTCGATGTTTTGGTGTTAGAGAATCGAATCGGACACGATCGGTGTTCACGTCGTCGATGTCAACCATCAACTCAGGATACTTGCCAATGTTCCGGTTGGAGTTCTCGGACTGTTGATAAGTCCCATGGCATCGGGCGCAGGTGTTTTCGAAAACCAACTGACCTCGTTTCGCTTTTTCTTGGTCGATGTCCAAAGGGTATTTTGGAGGCCGAAGTTCTTCGAGAAATCGGTAGACCTCCCGGAAGTCTTTCTCCCAGTACCTGAATTTATCGGGTCCGTTTTGCCGCACGAGCATGAACTGCATGAGACCCTTGTGTCCTTTTTCGGCAAACCCATCGATGTACAAGTGGGATTTGCGATAGAAGTGCCACCAAGGTGGCGCATCCATATCATGATGGGTCATCGGCGCGGGGATACGGTTGGTTTGCACATTCAAGTCAGCATCTCTGAAGTTCATAAGAGCCACACCAAACATCACGGCATTGCTGGTTCCGTTGGTGGTGCCAAGGGGCATGACCATCGAGCCGAGATCCATGTGCGATAGAGGTTTACCCAACTTGAGTTTGGTCTTGCGAACCTGTTCGGTCAACGATTCCAAAGCATACATCGAGTTGGGGGAGCCTGGATAAGTCGTTCCGTAGAGAGTTCCACCGTGGCAAGCAAAACAGTTCATCACATATTGCTGATTGGAATTCACGACATATTGCAATGGGCGATTCGGGTCGTTTGGCCGAGGGGACAGTCCGTGTGCTGCCCAAGTCGCTTGCCTAGTTCCTCGTTTCAACTCTTCATCGAGCATGGGCCAATGATGTTCGAGGGCATCGAGTCCTTTGAGTACATCCTCATCGAAGTCGGCAGGCAGGTAGACGTTCTCGGTGAGTCGTTGAAAGCCCGCTTTTGCTTTCCAGGACATCGACTCCTCGAGGGCTTGGTACTGGAGCTTGAGACTCTCCTGAATCTGGTCACGGTTTTTGGTGCGTGATTCGACGAAAGACTTGAGCGTTGTTTCTGGGGTCGTGTCTGTGGTTTGGGCGTTGGCGCACCAGGAGCAGGCTGCAATCAAGCCCAGAGAGGCAATGGTACTGAGCCATGCACGTGCGGTCGTGATGTTCAGAGCCGTACTTCTTTGGGCTAAAAATCGAAACTTGTACATTTCCGCAGGATCCTTTTGATTCGTCCTATCAGCGATTTTTATCGGGGAAAATCCAACTGTATCATAGCAAACCGAAAAGATCGCTTGCAAATTCAACAAAACCCCCAATGGTCTTGGGAAGTTTCGAGAAACCAATAGAATGACGCGTTCGGACAAGACTACAGGTTTCCAATCTGGACAGACAGGCGCAGGTTAGATGCGAGTACTAGTGGTAGGAAGTGGCGGGCGCGAGCACGCTTTGGCATGGAAAATTTCCCAGAGCCCGCGACTCAAAAGGCTTTGGATTGCCCCTGGGAATGCCGGGACGGCTTTGGAGGGTGAGAACGTCGATATTCAGGCAGAAGACATTCCTGGAATAGTCCGATTTGCGAAGAAGGAATCGGTCGATTTGGTGGTTGTGGGTCCGGAGTTACCACTAACACTTGGTTTGGTTGATGCTCTAGAACAGGAGAAAATCCGCGCCTTTGGACCCAACAGAGCCGCCGCACAGCTCGAAGCCAGCAAGGTGGCTTGCAAGCAGACGTTGCGCAAGGCGGACGTTCCGACGGCCGAGTGCCAGGTATTTCATGACGCGGATAGCGCCACTCGATTCGTCAAAGCACGGTACCCTGGAGAGCGGGACAAGGCACCCTTGGTGGTCAAGGCCGATGGCTTGGCCAGTGGCAAGGGGGTGATCGTTTGCTCCCGTCGCGAGCAGGTTCTCGAAGCCATCGATCGCATGGGGCGAAAGATGGAGTTTGGCAAGGCTGGTCTGCCGATGGTGATTGAGGAGCGACTGATCGGCCAGGAGGTGAGTGTTTTGGCGATCACCGATGGACGGACAATTTTGCCCTTGCCGGCGGCCCAGGATCACAAGGCGGCTTATGATGGCGACCAAGGGCCGAACACCGGCGGCATGGGGGCTTATTGCCCCACACCGATCATCGATGTGGAACTCATGGAGACTGTCGAGGACAAGATTCTCGTTCCAACAATCCATACGATGAAGCGGAGCCGCAAGCCGTTTCGAGGATTGCTTTACGCGGGATTGATGTTGACCTCTAGTGGTCCGAAGGTGCTCGAATACAACGTGCGGTTTGGAGACCCCGAATGCCAGCCGATCCTGATGAGGCTCAAGAGCGACTTGCTGGATATTTTGGAAGCGACGGTCGATGTTCGATTGGATGAGATCGATCCGCCGGAATGGGATTCGAGAGCTTCGATATGCGTGGTGATGGCAAGTGCAGGCTATCCAGGCGAGTACACCAAGGGGCATGAGATCAGTGGATTAGAGGCAGCGGCGAGCGTACCTGATGTGAAAGTCTTTCATGCTGGCACGAGCCTTCAAGATGGCAAGGTGTTAACCGCTGGAGGTCGGGTCCTTGGGGTTACAGCCCTCGGAGAGAGTTTGGCGATTGCCAAGCTCAACGCTTACAAAGGAGTCAAAGAGATCCGATGGCCTGGTGCTTGGTGTCGCAAGGACATCAGCGACAAGGCGGCTGCGTATTCTCTGTCGGCTCAGGAGCAAAACGACTAGACGTCAAGGTTCCTCACGTCCAGGGCGTGCTTTTCGATAAATTCACGTCTGGGTTCGACTTTGTCTCCCATGAGGACTCGGAACATTTCATCGGCGGCTGCCGCATCGGTCAGTTCGATTTTGACCATGGTTCGGTTACCCGGATCCAGGGTTGTTTCGCGGAGTTCCTCGGCGTTCATTTCACCGAGGCCTTTGAAGCGGGTGATCGTCAATCCTCTTCGGCCGCTTTCGCGGATCGCGGGAAGCAGTTCGCGGAGATCTTCGATACCGATCAAGTTTTCCTCTCGTTCGAGATAGAATCGCGAATCGGTTGCTCCAGTTCGCTCCTTAGGAATTAGATCCGAGATAGAGAATCCGTACTGGGCGAGTTCCTGGAGTCCGGTGTTGATGGTTCGGACCTCGAAGATCTCTGAGATATGCGCGGCTTTGGGCGAGGCCTCATCGCTTGAGGGTTCGGAGTTGACGATGGTTGGAGTTTCGCTCGAGGTGCTCTCGACGCGGATTTTACGTCGGACGAGGAATTCGTCGAGTTTATCGCGAGTGACGAACCAATGATCTTCCGGACCGAGGTCGAGATGGAATACCGGAAGCCGTTTGGTTTCGGGATCCATCCGTTCGGCATGGACTTTGAGCGAGATACCTCGACGTTCGAGCGTCAGGATGGCTTCTTCGAGCGAGGAGAGGGTTCGGCAAAGGGATTGCATCCCCTCGCCTTGGACTTTCGAACCATCCTCACGGACAAGAGAGCTATCGCCGAGTCCTTTTTCGAGAAGCTGGTTTTTCATTTCTTCTTCGGACTGGACGTAGTATTTCTCTTTTTTGCCGCGAACGACCCGGTAGAGAGGGGGCTGAGCAAGGTAGACATGTCCACCGGCGACGAGTTGGTACATTTGTCGGTAGAAGAAGCACAGCAGCAGGGTACGGATGTGTGAGCCATCGATATCGGCGTCGGTCATGATGATGATTCGGTTGTATCGTCGTTTGGCGATATCTTGATCATCCCCGATGCCTGACCCGACAGCTTGGATAATGCTCATGACTTCTTCGTTTGCGAGAACTTTGTCTTCGCGACTTTTGTAGGCGTTGATGATTTTACCGCGAAGGGGCAGGATGGCTTGGGTTTCGCGGAAGCGTCCACCTTCGGCGCTGCCGCCGGCCGAGTCACCTTCGACCAGATACAGTTCGCACTCTTCCATTTTATTGCTGATGCAATCCCGGAGTTTTCCTGGGAGTCCGCCGCCGCCCAAAGCGTCTTTCCGTTTCCGCAGAGCGTCTTTCGCTTTGCGGGCCGCTTCTCGGGCTTCGGCTGCCAGCATCCCTTTGCGGACTAAGAGTTTGGCGGTTTTTGGGTTCTCTTCGAGGTACTTAGTCAGCCCATCACCGACGGCGGTATTGACAACGCTCTCGACGTCGGAGTTGCCGAGTTTAGTTTTCGTTTGACCTTCGAATTGCGGATGAGGAACCCGGACAGAGATCACGCAAGTGAGTCCTTCGCGAAAGTCATCGCCGGTGGGGGTAAGGTCTTTGAACATATTTTCTTTTTTGCCGTAGTTGTTCAGCGACCTTGTCAGTGCAGCGCGGAATCCCGATACGTGCGTCCCTCCTTCGAGCGTGTGGATGTTGTTTGCGTAGGACTGCAGGGTCTCGGTGTACTCTTCGGAATATTGCAGAGCGATCGTGTATCCGATGGAGTCTTTGGAGCCTTCGATAACGATGACGTCTTTGTGCACGACGTCGCTCGCTCGGTTGAGGAACTCGACGAACTCTTCGATTCCTCGCTCGTAATGAAATTCGTCGGTTTGGTTGCTGCGTTCGTCTCGAACGCGAATGCGAACGCCGCTGTTGAGAAACGCGAGTTCTTGGAGTCGCTTTGCGAGCGTGTCGTAGACGAATTTGGTATTTGGAAAGATTTGCGCATCGGGCTTGAAGGTTGTTTTTGTGCCACGCTTGCTCGAAGCGCCCGCCTCGCGGACTTGGCCTGTAGCCACTCCTCGTTCGTACGATTGAGTCCACATCTTTCCGTCGCGGTGAACTTCCACCTCGCACCATTGGGACAAGAAGTTCACGACGGTCACCCCAACGCCGTGCAGACCGCCGGAGGTTTGATAAGCTTTCTTTTCGAATTTGCCGCCGAACTTCAGCACGGTCATCACCCCTTCGAGGGTGCTGATCTCTCGTCCCATTTTCTCCGACAGATCGGCGTGACGTTCGGCTGGGATACCCCGCCCGTCGTCTTCGACGGTGACCGATCCGTCGGCGTTGATCGAAACCGAAACGCTTTTGGCAAATCCCGCCATCGCTTCGTCGATCGAGTTGTC
>JBJTAQ010001119.1:0-2886 GCA_046090945.1 Pirellula sp. | reverse complement strand
CAAGTGTATTTTTGCGGCATCTTGAACATCGTCGTGAGGATAGCATCTCAAATGCTTATCGAGCTGCGCATGTTTAAAATCCTCGGCGGTGTCGATCTGGTGATCGTGGTAGACTGGTCGGATTCCGGGGATGCTCAACAGCCAAACCAAGAGCATGAACACGCGCAGATTTTGGAGTTCAAATTTCTGTCGATTTGGAAGCATTCGGTGTAAAGTTCACCAGGTTGTGCGAAGAAGTTGTTGCGTACAAGTATAATCGTCGTTGAGCACTTCCTGTGAGCATCCACAGACAATTGGAGTGTGGATTTCGAGCAAGTTAGTAAAGGCAGGGGAAAAATGGGATCGACCGAACCAAATAACACCCTCCCGTTGGATGTGCCTACCCGGCTAGCGATCGAGCGAACCAGGGTTGCCTATGAACGGACGATTATGGCTGCAGTGCGGACAGCAACTTCGTTGATCACCTTCGGCTTTTCCACTTACAAGTTCTTTCAGTTGGATTTCCTCGATGGCAAGAAAGAGATCGCCGGCAAGAATTACTCGCTTCTGGAACCGCAGGAATTCGGTCTGATGATGATCGCCTTGGGGCTGCTATCCCTTTTTCTGGCATGGTTCGAGTATCATCGTGATGTCAAAGCACTAAGGAAAGAGCATCCAACACTGCCCCGCTCGAATATCGGCATCATCGCAGGCTTGGTAGCAGTCGTCGGATCAAGCCTCCTGGCAATGATTCTTTTGAACATATAATCAATCATCGACGGGCCGAAGCTCAAAGGTCAATAGTCAACCCGTCCCTCATCGTCGTCTTTGCGACAATTCCCAATTTCATTCATGATGTCAACTATCAGTGTTGCAAATGAAGTTGTTGCTGTCTTGATATCCTTCGCCGCCAGCTCCTTGTTTGCCTCTTGTATTCGTTGGCCTAGGGATCCAAGGTTTTGGCTGTTGGAGTTGTCCTGAAGCCATTTGAAAATTTCATCGACATTGTTCTGTAATTGGGCAGCCAGAGCAGCCGATGGCTTGCAGGTATACTTTCGATAGGGTGCTTTACCAAATCCTTTTTCTTGGGTCGAGGTCTGTTTACCGACAGCCATCTTGATCCATCCAGTGACGAGGGCAATCATCGCTGCTGAGGCGGCTAGGATCGCTAGCGGTAATTGCTGAACAAGGGCTAACGCGAATGCGGCAAGCAATCCGACAGCTGCGATGATTCCAAACGAGGTCGGAAAACCGGAGGTGTGTCGGCTTAATCCAGTTGAGTTGGTCGCAGTATTGACGCCGAAATCTCTCTGAACCTCTCCAATCACAACGGTGATGTTGTCTGGCCCACCACGAAGATTGGCTAGATTGACGAGTGCCTTGACCGCATTTGCTGGATCTAGCGAACCTAGCAGCAATCCAATCTCCTCATCAGCAATCTGGCCGCTAAGTCCGTCGCTACAAAGAAGAAAACGATCTCCGGCTTTTAATGGAAAAGGTCCCTCTAGATCCACCTGTACAACCGGACTCGGTCCGAGTGATCGGGTGATAACATTCTTAGGTATCGAACTGTTGCGGATCATTTCCTCGCTGACTTCGCCAGCTTGCTGCATTTCCCAGACCAAAGAATGATCGAAGGTCAACTGCTCGAAAGTCTGACCTCGGAGTCGGTACACGCGGCTATCACCCACATGGGCGATTACTCCACCAATTGGTAGCAGCAGGATTGCGCTGGTGGTCGTCCCCATACTTCGGAAATCGGGATTCACGTTTCCGCGACGATTGATCTCTCGGTTGGTTTCCTCGAAAGCTTTAAGGATCGCTTCCGAGCAATCCATTTTCATAATCAGCTTCGCATAATGATGCGGAATCAATTCGACGCTCAGTTTACTTGCAAGTTCCCCTGCCGCATGGGCACCCATCCCATCGGCGACGATCAGCAAGTCTCCGCTCCGTTGCCATTTTTCTGCATCGCTCGCCATGACGATGGCAAAGCTATCCTGATTGTTGGCTCGTCGCATTCCGACATCGCTTAAAGCCTCAGCCAGGACCATAGGACTCCAAGCTCCTGAGGATTCACTGCTCTGTGAAGGGCTACTTTTCGAATTCAGGTGCTCTATCGAGCTATCCTTTTGCGGGTAGGTTTCTGCCAAAGGTGATTCCAAACGACGAACAGTTTAAAAATCCGGGGATGAAAGGCCTTACAGGATACCCCAAGACCCGGGGAAATGGTAGCAAAACAACCGTTTAGAACGAGTTTCTAGAGCTTGGACAACGAAGCCAAGGGCAAGTTTAACGGTTAACCCCGCGGAGGAGGGACCGCCGTTGGTCGGGGAGCAGAAGCTCCCGGAAGACGTCGCCGGATCGGACCAAAGGCTTGCTGGGCTGCCGTAGCCATTTCTGAAACAATTTCATCGATTCGGTTGCGGAACACTGCAAAAGCGCCCAGGGCGGGGATAGCGATCAACAGTCCAGCGACGGTCGTAATCAGCGCTGAGTAGATACCTGAGGCCAACTGGCCAGCCCCGGCTGCCCCCTGCGACAAGGCAACTTCGCGGAATGCAAGGATCATCCCAGCGACGGTTCCGAGCAGGCCAAGCATGGGTGCCAAATTACCAATTACGGATAGATACTCAAGCTTACGGTACATGCGGGCCGCTTGCTCTGCTAAAGCATCTTCGAGCGATTTCTCAACCGCAGGCCAACCGTATTCGATTTCGGCAATCCCACTCGCTAAGACGTAAGAAAGGGGACATGGTTGATTGCGACAAGCTTGGTCTGCGTCCTTGAGCTTGCCCTGTGCAAGCAGCTGTCGGACGTTTTCGTTCAGCTCCGACGGCAGTAAGTCTTTGCGCTTGAGCGTCAACCATTGATCGATGATCAAGTAGACGGCGAGTATCGACATCA
>JBJTAQ010001118.1:0-2807 GCA_046090945.1 Pirellula sp. | reverse complement strand
TGCGATGTCTTGCAAGCCGACGGCGGAACCAGAACCGCTGCCATTACCGGGGGAATGATCGCATTGATCGATGCCGTCAACACGGTCTTCGCGGGAGTCCCCGCAGCGCACTACCCTCTGAGGGATTCTGTCGCTGCCATCAGCGTCGGAATCGTCGATGGCAAACCGAGCCTAGATTTGGATTACGCTCGAGATGTGCGAGCTGATGTCGATATGAATGTCGTCATGACAGGCAAGAATCGTTTCGTAGAAGTACAAGGGACCGGCGAAGAGGCCACGTTTGACGACCAAGAGTTGAACGAATTGCTGACGCTCGCCAAGCAGGGGATCTCGCAATTGCATGCCAAGCAGAAGGAAGCACTAGGCAAGGCTTGGCCTTGGTAGGCGATCACTGATTCCTCACGGATTCGCGGCTGCGGCACTCGCAACCGGTTCGATGTACTCGCGCATGTAATCGATGATCGCTTGAGCCAGAACCTCGGCGCTCTTCGCGCGATTGGCTTTGCTTCGATACTCGGCACCAAACTCCAATTGGATCGCATCGAGTCCGATGGGGCGGTGGCTGCCATGAGTCTGGACGATATAACCTCCGGTAAAGCCCGATTGCTCCTTGCCGTCTCCAGGATGAGGATAGACTTTCCAACCCAGCCGATGCAAGTTGCCGAAGAGACTCTTGTCACCCGTATGGGCCGCTTCTCCAAATCTCTCCTTGAGCCGTGCGACCGTCTTGCCGTTGGCCGTTCCGCGATAGACGGTCTGGCTGCTTGAGCCTTGACCGTGGATATCGAGCAATAGCCCCGTATGGTACTTCTCGAGAATCTGCTTGCAATACTTTTGAAGAGTTCCATGATAGCGCTGGTATACCGGGGCTGCGTCGGAATCCTCATAAGCGATCTCCGACGGGCGATTCGGGTCGAGATACTTGCGGTGCGTTTTGCTAATCACCAGATAAGGCTTCTTGCCAGTCTTTCTCTCGAGAGCCTCGGAGACCTCGACGGCAAGCTCCGAGGTACCCCCATCGCGACCAGTAAAGAAACCAGCCGGACCTGTCGGCATTCCGACACCCTCGCGAGCTTCGACTCCTACAATCTTAAGCGTCCCTCCGTGTGGTGCCGAAAGGACGACCGGCAGATCTCCTTCGGAGACCATCACCAGTTGTTCGATGTCATCACTTTCAATCACCTTAGGCGCAGTTTTGGTTTCCTGAGCCTGGATTGCCAAGCTCAAATTCGCAGATGCCAAAAAAACGAGAAGGGACAAACGAAGATATCGATCGAGGAATAGACAATGCATGGCGATGACTTTCACTAGTCTGAGAATTCCTTGTCGATGCTCCTGGGTCTACTCGGCAGCACGATCCAATCGGTCCATGATCGCTCGACCGAGTCCCTTGCGTTCGACACTCTGGCAGTATAGCGTATCGACCCCGATGGCGTCGCACTCCCGAAAAAACTCGAACAGTCGGTTCGCATATTGCTCAAGCGAATCGCACAGGAGAATGTTCGCCAGCGGAAATCTTGATTTCAATCGCTCCGCAAGCGACGGTGCATCTTTGGGGTTGGCCAATCCGATCATTCCCAAGCGTTCGCCGCGAGGCTGTATCTGATTTAGATCGTCAGCCAGCAAGACGCGAGCTCGGGGCTGGTAATGCCGATGACGAGTGCCCGGGGATCGACCTCTGAGTTCGGAGTTCTCAGGGACTGAAGCCGTGATCTCCCCACAGACTTCGGCGATCATCTCCTCGGTGATTGCTCCGTGCCTGAGCAGGATCGGGCGATCGGTGGTCGTATCAACCACGGTGCTTTCCAATCCGATTCGGGTTTGCGGACCGCAAATTACCCCATCAATCCGCCCGTCGAGGTCTTCGAGCACCGATTCCCAAGTCGTTGCTGAGGGACGGCCAGATCGATTGGCGCTCGGTGCAACGATCGGACGATCGGCAAGCCTGATCAGGTCCAAGGCCAGTGGCTCCTGAGGCATTCTCACCGCAACAGTCGGCAAGCCAGCCGTGACATTATCGGGCACATGGATGCTCTTGGGAACGACGATCGTCAATGGCCCTGGCCAGAATCGCTCAATTAGAATATTCGCAATCGGTGATATGTGCTCGCTGATTGCCTGTAGTTGCTCGACCGAGGCTACATGGGCGATCAGCGGATTGTCCGACGGACGACCCTTGGCCAAAAAGATTCTCTCGACCGCTTGGGCATTGAGCGCATCGGCCCCCAACCCGTAAACAGTCTCCGTTGGAAATGCAACGGTCTGCCCGTTGCGTATCATTTCCGCTGCGAGTTGAATTTGGTTTGGAGCGATACGCTGGGTCGTTCGCATCATCGACCTGCTGAACGGTTATGAACGCTAACGCTTACGGACGCCTCTTGCGATCCCTCTTGGGTTTGCCACCTTCCGAGAAACGCTTTTCCCTAAAAGCCCCTTCGGGTCGAGGCTTACGAGCGTAGTGTCCTCGAGCCCCATCGCTTGACCGCGGGCCTCGCGAGTAACCCGGATGGTCGCTCAGTTTAGAAATACGGAGTTGGCGACCTAACACCCAGGCGCGTCCGATCACTTTGAAAACCTCCCTGGACATTCCAGAGGGTAAATCGACAGTACTGTAATCGTGCTCGATACGAATATGACCAATTTGAGCTGGATCCAATCCGATCTCATTGACGATCGCCCCGACGATATTTCCTGGTTTCACACCATGCACTCTGCCGACCTCGACTCGGAATGTCTCCGTAGGTCCCTGCTCTCGAAAACCCTGTTCGCGAGATGATTCTCTATCAAACTTTTGGAAACGCTCCGCT
>JBJTAQ010001117.1:0-3990 GCA_046090945.1 Pirellula sp. | reverse complement strand
AATGCTAACTTGCAGCAGCAAGTCGCCACTGGGTTTTTGCGCAACCAAGGGCACAACACCGAAGGGGGTATCATCCAGGAAGAGTACCGGGTTGAATACGTCGCCGATCGCGTCCATACGGTTGCAACGGTCTTTCTGGGCCTGTCGATGCAGTGCGCTCGCTGTCACGATCACAAGATCGATCCGATCACTCAAGCGGAATACTACCGTTTCTTTTCCCTGGTCAACAATCTCGAGGAAAAGCAGGCCAGTTACAGCAATTTCGTCGGTGCCGAACCGTTCGTTCGCGTCCCGACTGCCGAACAGATCGAATCCAAAAAGCAGCTCACAGCCCAACTCGACACGGCTCGATCCAGTCTGCAAGCCAAGGAGGAGCGGATTGAGCAAACCTGGACGGCTTGGGTTGCCGCAAACTCCGACACGACCATCGAGCAACTCCTCGGAACAACCCAGCGCGATTACGTCGATTTCGAGCAATCCAACGCACTGGTTACCCAAAACGTTTGGCAGCAACCCGATCAGATCACGTACGTGCCGGGAAAAATCGGGACAGCAGCGTCGCTCGACAACGGTCGCTTTCTAGCCTCAAAAGACCTAGGTAAACTCCAATCTGATCGGCCGTTTTCGATCAGCGTCTGGGTCCACGTCGAGAGCCTTGGAAGCATGGCGGTCCTCTCGCGGATGGACGAAGCGATGAACTACCGCGGCTACGATCTGTTGCTCGTCAATGGAAAGATCGAAGTGCACCTGGTGGATACTTGGCCTAGCAATGCCATCAAGATCAGTTCGCAGCAAACGATTGCTCCAAACCAGTGGCATCATCTGACTCTCACTTATGATGGTTCGAAAAAGGCGGCTGGCGCAAACTTGTACATCGACGGCAAACCTGCCAAATTCGATACGCCTAACAACAACCTCTCGGGCAGTTTGGAAACCGATAAACCCTTCCATCTGGGCCGGCGCGAAAAGTCGTTGCCGTTCACCGGCTGGATCGATGAGCTGAGAATCTTTGACGGAGTTTTGTCGGCCTCGGATGTCGAGCGATTGTCGCAACTCGAAAGCCCCGAGCCCAAGCTGGGGTGGGTCCGCAAGGCTTGGTCGGAACTGACCGAAGATCAGAGGAATCTAGCCAAAAGCTGGACTCAAGAACGCATCGATATGGACCATGGCAAGCTGGTCGCTATGGTTTCGGAGCTTGAGAAAAAGGTGTCCCAGATCGATCAAGCTTCCCCGGCAGTGATGGTCATGCGCGAGATGAATCCTCCCCGAGAAACCTTTATCCTCAAACGGGGGCAATACGATCAACCGACAGTCAAGGTGGAGCCTGGTATTCCCGAGTCGCTCAGGATCGATGGAGTCGAGCACCCGAAAAATCGTCTAGAGTTGGCACGATGGCTGACTCATCCAAAAAATCCACTCACAGCCCGAGTTGCCGTGAATCGACTCTGGGAGCAATGCTTTGGGGGAGGGATTGTCCGAACCAGTGAGGACTTTGGAGGATCGGGTGAGTTCCCGTCGAACCCGGAACTCCTGGATCTCCTCGCGACCGAATTCATCGAAAGCGGCTGGGACACACGAGGCATGCTCAAGCAGATTGTTCTCAGTAAAACGTATCGGCAAGCTTCCAGGTTGACCGACGAACACAAGCTCAAGGATCCTGAGAATCGATTCTATGCAAGAGGACCCCGGCACAGGCTCTCCGCGGAAACGATCCGCGATAATGCGTTAGCGATCAGCGGTTTGCTCGTGCGCAAAGTTGGTGGACCAAGCGTCAAACCGTATCAACCCGCTGGATTGTGGGAAGACGTGACGGTCGAAAGACGTGGCAAGTATGTCGCCGATACCGGCCAGGGGCTCTTCAGAAGAGGAATGTACACGTTCTGGAAGCGGACTTGTCCGCCCCCATCGATGGTCAGTTTCGATGCACCCAACCGAGAAGTTTGTATTCCAAGGCGTTCTCGGACCAATACACCCTTGCAGGCATTGGTTCTGCTAAACGACCCGACATACATCGAAGCGGCTCGAGTTTTTGCAATCGATGTTCTACGAGCAGGTGGTAACGATGATTTGACGCGAATAAATTACGCTTACCGCAAAGCCTTGGCACGCGAGGTACTTCCCGAGGAGGTCCCAGCCATGCGCGAACTTTTGGACTTGGCTCGCCGTGATTTCGAGCAGGATTTGAAACGAGTCGAGGAGTTCTTGAGCGTTGGGACCATTCCGGTTTCATCGGAAATCTCGAAATTGGATTTAGCCGTTTGGGCTGTCGCATGTAGCGCAATCCTCAATCTCGATGAAACGATTACCAAGTACTAACGACACCTAGGTGCGAACGCTATGGACAACAATTCTGGGGCCTTGGGTTTCGCCGCCCGCCGCGGGTTTCTTAAACACTCGGCAATCGGTACCGCTGCGCTTGCCCAACTGCTTGCCGGAAGGACTCAGGTACGCGGTGCGGACCAGGAGCCTCATTTTGCACCGATGGCTAAGCATGTGATTTATCTATTTCAGTCCGGTGGGCCATCGCAGCTAGAGCTCATGGACTACAAGCCCAAGCTCAAGGAACTCCACGGCAGCGAGTTGCCCGATAGCATTCGCAACGGCCAACGACTCACCGGCATGACCTCCGGTCAAAAGAGTTTTCCGGTAGTGGCACCCAAGTTTAAGTTTCAGCAGTACGGGAGCAATGGGGCTTGGTTTAGTGAATTGCTCCCTCATACCGGAGCGATCGCAGATGACTTGTGCATCGTACGATCGATGAACACCGAGGCGATCAACCATGACCCCGCGATCACGTTCATGCAGACCGGTTCGCAGCAACCCGGCAGGCCATCGCTAGGGAGTTGGCTCAGTTACGGGCTTGGGAGCGAGGCTGAGGATTTGCCGGCGTTTGTCGTGATGATCTCGCATGGGACTGGCAACGATGCCAACCAAGGACTTTTGGATCGGCTGTGGGGAAGTGGATTTTTGCCCTCGAGTCACCAGGGAGTCAAATTCCGCAGCGGCAGCGAGCCTGTACTGTACTTGAGCGATCCGCCGGGATTGAATCGTTCCGTGCGTCGAGGGATGCTCGATCAGATCTCCAAACTCAATCGCTTGGAATTGCAGCGAGAGCAGGATCCAGAGATCGCTTCGCGGATCGATCAGTACGAGATGGCTTTCAAAATGCAAGCGTCCGTACCGGGTTTAACCGATATCTCCGACGAGCCCGAATCGATACTGGAAATGTATGGACCGGACGTGAAGAGGCCCGGTAGTTACGCAGCCAATTGCTTGCTTGCCCGCAGGATGGTCGAGCGAGGTGTTCGCTTCGTGCAGTTGTATCACCGAGGTTGGGACAACCACGGGAGTCTGCCGTCGAACATCCCCAAGCAGTGTCGGGATATCGATCAGCCCCAAGCGGCCTTGGTCAAAGACCTCAAGCAACGGGGCCTGCTCGATGAGACGATGGTCATTTGGGGGGGAGAGTTCGGACGAACCGTCTACAGCCAAGGTTCCTTGCAGGACGACTATGGCCGCGACCATCACGGTCGATGTTTTTCGATGTGGATGGCAGGTGGAGGATTTCGTCCCGGAGCGGTGATCGGTCAAACCGACGACTACGGCTATAACATCAATGAGCAACCGATCCACATCCATGACTTTCATGCGACGTTACTGCACTGTTTGGGGATCGATCATGAGAAGTTGACGTATCGATACCAAGGGCGTGACTTTCGATTGACCGATGTGCACGGGAAGCTTGTCAGCGAATTGATAAGGGTGGCTGTAAAGTGAATTGTTGTGCAACAGCTGTGGCACATTGTGGAACGGCTGTGGCAACGTAGAACGGCTGTCCCAGCCGTTCAGTGCGATAGCTGTGAGACAAAAATTCTCAACTCACCAAGTGCAGTCTCTCGTTAGCATGAACCTAAAGTAAGCTGCTCCACAGCTGGGACAGCTGTGGCACATTATGGAACGGCTGTCCCAGCCGTTCAGTGCGATAGCTGA
>JBJTAQ010001116.1:0-3154 GCA_046090945.1 Pirellula sp. | reverse complement strand
AGTCACGACCGCAGCGAATGTTTACACGAATCGAACCTGGAACATCGTAGCAAACAGCGACCGAATTCAAATCATATTCCGTAAGGCAACAGGAACGAATTGGTCAGTCAACTCCATAGAATTCAGAGAGCAGCAATCGACCGTGACTTCGTCCTCGGCATCCTCTAGGGTTTTGGCGGGATCCGCGGACATGGCACTTGGGAAACAAACGGGGGGCCTGCATCCCATAGCGGTTCAGGATCTTGCGGCAACTCCGTTGAATCAGTCGGTACGCATCAATGTGTTATCGAACGATCAGGTTTATTTTGGCGGACTCAGTTCATCTACGATCGAGATAATCGAGCAACCAGCAAACGGTAGTGTCAAAGTGCTCCCGGACGGAGGGGTTGAATTCCATCCTCAAACAGGGTTTGCCGGGCAAGTCGCCTTTGCCTATCAGGTTCGCGATGAATTTGGAATGACCAGCAACTACGGACAAGTACTGGTGAACGTCACCGAGCGATTGCACCAAAACTTCGTCAATCCCTTGGATGTCAACGCGGATTCCAATGTTAGTCCATTGGACGTGTTGGTTTTGATTGATCGGTTTAACCGAACTGCGAATGGTCTAGTCACTAGCCAAGCGTTTGGACAGGATTCGTCGTGGTTCGATGTTAACGGAAACCAGCAACTGGACCCACTCGATGTTCTCCAAGTGATTGATTATCTGAACAAGACGGCTACAAGCCCATCCTCGCCTAGTTTGTTACCCGAGGGTGAGTCTAGGTCTTCCGTAGATGGACTCAGTGGCTCGGTCGCTGAGTACCCTGCGGTAATTGGTCCCAAAACCCAAGGTTCGCAAGGTTTGGTAATCAACGGCGGCCTGGATGACAAACCAACCTATTACTACTTGACACCCATGAACACCAGCAGTGCTTCAAATCAATCGAATTCAGGGAGTATTGAGAGTATGTGGGTTCGGGGCGGATTGGATTCGGAGGGAATTAAACCCCCGTTGGAGTCCGTGGTTGATTGAAATAGGCCTGTGCGCACCCCGCTCGTACTGGTGTTGTTCACCAACCTATCTGTAGCGTCGAAGTTCGCTTTATGAATCTCGGAAATCCGAAATCAGGGCGATTCTCATCGCCAATTGGGTATCGCGCGGCCTGGGGTCCAAGGTGCCCCAAGGGCATCAAACCGACCGAGCATGGCAGGAATGTCCGTCCCCAAAAGCTTGTTGAGTTCCACCAGCGCTGCATCAAACTCCTGACCTGCAATCTCGTACTGCTTGCGATGCGTACCGGTCGGACCGGTGGTGCTGCCCATGGCTCCCATCATTGCATTCGATAGCCGGCTCTGCAAACCGGGCATCGAACCCTCGTTTCGCTTGGTCCGAGTCGGATCCCCCGCAAACTTTTCCTGCAAATCCATCAACCGAACTTGCAATCCCCGTATCTCCTTCCACATGCTCGGATCTCCCTCGGCCGAATTCCTGGTCAAACCCTCGATCGCATCGAGTCGTTCCATGGCCTCGCTCGTCAACTCCGTGGCTGCCGAGACCGCATTAGCCAGTCGATGGACTTGTTTGGCAAAGTCACGAATCGCGACCCGATTGATCTCTGTCGTGTCGCCAAAGGTCAAGGGCTCAATCTCGAATTCGGTTTTTGCAATCAACTCGCTTACCTCTCCATCGACCATCTGAGAAACCTCGACGGTATACTTGCCAGGCACCGCAACAGGTCCACCCCCAGAGGCGCGTCTTCGCTTTGAGCCCCCACCTGGCCCTGCATGGCGATAGTCCCAGTTGGCTCGCAAAATCCCTCGATCGTTTGACGTGGGAATCCTTCGGACGACGGCACCGGCTCCATCTCGGATCGTCAACCAACGCGACGGCGCAATTTCTCGATCCTCCTTTTTAAGATCCTCCCATGAGGGATACGGTGTATCTTTGCCCCCCTTGGCCTCCTCGCGATCCTTTTTTTCCCGTTTGGATTTCTGGGTCTTTAACTCATCTTTCATGTGGAATGTAAAAGTGACGCCATATTCAGGATTGGGTGCTGTGTAAAAATTTGCACCCTGGAACCCACGGCCGGACACGCCCATCGGATTGACGGTCTGAAACATCAATCCCTTCTTGATAGGAAACATGGTGTTGCTTTCGAGCAACTCGGGCTTGATTCCTCGCAGAGCAGAATAGTCATCGAGGATGTAAAACCCACGCCCAAAGGTGGCTAGCACCAGATCATTTTCTCGACGTTGGATTTCAAGATCTCGCACCATGATGGTGGGCAGTCCCGATTTGAGTGCGATCCATTTTGCTCCCCCATCAACCGTGAAATAACAACCGAACTCGGTTCCGCAGAACAGTAAATTCGGATTCACATGATCCTGCTTGAGCGTGTACACGCTCCCTCGCTCAGGAAGATCGCCGGTGATTTCTTGCCAGGTCTTACCACGGTCCGACGACTTGACAATGTACGGCTTAAAATCCCCGCGTTTGTGATTGTTCACAACGACATAGACCGTGTTGGAATCGAACAAATCGGCTTCGATGTCGTGGATGTAGCCAAATTCAGGGATATCCAAAGTGCCGAATCGCTCGACTTTGCGCCATGTGGCACCACCATCCTCGGTGATCTGTATCAAACCTTCGTCGGTACCGACATAGATCAGACCTTGAGCATGAATGGATTCATCCAAGGAGACGATGTTTCCATACAGCGAGGTTGAGGCGTTTTTTGCAACCGAGTCGACTCCCCACACTCGCCCCATCACCTTCAATTGATTGCGATCGATCTGTCGGGTCAGATCTGGACTGATCGGTGTCCAATTATCGCCGCGATCATCGCTACGAAAGAGGATCTGCGAGGCGTAGTACAATCGCTTGGGATTGTGAGGTGAGATGAGCAGTGGAGAGTCCCAGTTCCAGCGCAGAGCCGGGCCCTCCTTGGACTCCTGAGGCTTGATATCGACCGACTCTCCGGTTTTGCGGTTGTACCGCACCAGTCCGCCGTATTGCCATTGGGAATAAATAGTGTCAGGATCGCTTGGATCCACAGCTGGTTCGAATCCATCGCCGAAGACCGTCACAAACCAGTCGCTATTGCGAATGCCATGCTCGTTATTCGTGCGCGACGGACCCCCTTGCGTGGCATTGTCCTGGGTTCCGCCGTAC
>JBJTAQ010001115.1:0-2735 GCA_046090945.1 Pirellula sp. | reverse complement strand
GATCACCGACTACATCGAGCATCAAGGCTATGGGGCGTCGCCGGCTTTGTATCAATCGCTGGTAATTATTGCAGCGGATACCAAAGCGGGTGGCGCGATTGCAGGGTTGGACCGCAGCAGTGGAAAAATCGTCTGGCGACGCGAGAGGCCCAAGCTCCCGAACTATCCTTCGCCGGTGATCCTGCGGTTGTTCGGCCAAGACCAGTTGATCATGACTGGTTGCGATTTGGTCACGAGTCTGGACCCTTTAAACGGCGAACTGAACTGGGAGGTTGCGGGTGCGACGACCGAGTGCGTCACATCGACCCTGAGCGATGGCAAGCATGTGTATACCTCTGGGGGATATCCGCGGAATCACATGTCAGCGGTGTTGGCCGATGGATCGGGCCAGTTGGTTTGGGAGAACGACTCTCGGGTATACGTTCCATCGCTTTTGATTCGCGATGGGACCCTTTACGGAGTGCTCGATGCGGGGATCGCGGCCGCTTGGGATGCTGCCACGGGCAAGGAGCTTTGGCGAAATAGGCTAGGTGGAACGTTTTCGGCCTCACCCATTTTAGTCCACTCGAACATCTATGCTTGGAACGAGTCTGGGGAGGGGTTTGTGTATCGGGCCAAGCCTGATGGATTCGAGTTGGTCGCAAAGAATCAACTCGGGGAAGAGAGTTTATCGACACCTGTAATCTGCGGTGGGAGGATTTACTACCGTTGCACGCAGATGGTCGAGGGCCAGCGTCAGGAGTATCTGTACTGTTTGGGGCGCAATTGATCGACCAGCCGCTGGCAGTCCTCGATGGTATGAGCAGCATTGAGACTTACCCTTAGCAAACACCCGTTGGATGGAACGGTTGGTGGACGGATTGCAGGTACATAGATCCCTGATTCCAAGAGACGATTCGACAGCGCGATCGCTTCGTGGGGACCAGCCATGTAGATTGGGACGATAGGGGTCCTAGCGTCGCTGGTTCGGAAGCCGTGATGCGTGAGTTGCTCGCGCAGTGATTGGCTCATTTGCAGCAGAGTTTGGCGTTGATAGTCCATTTGCTGGAGTATTTCAATCGCGCAGTTGGCAGCCCCGAGAATGGAGGGGGGGAGTGCGGTCGAGTAGATCAGGGAACGCGCTCGATGGATTAAGGTTTGGCACAGAAGATCGCTGCCGACAACATAACCTCCTACGCAACCGATGGCTTTGCTCAGAGTTCCGGTTTTGATCCAGAGCGAACGATCGGCTTGTGCCAACTCGAGGGCCCCACGACCTTGCCGGCCCAGTACACCGCTGGCGTGAGCTTCATCGGCCAGTCCGATTGCATCGAATTCGCGGCACAGCGATTCGATCTGCTGGATCGGGGCGATATCGCCATCCATGCTGAAGACGGTGTCGGTGACGATGAATGCCATTCGAAAGCCGCTTCGATGCGTCGCGAGGATGTCTCTGAGCGCATTGGTATCCGCGTGGGGGTAGATTTTCACGGTGGCCTTCGAGAGTCGGCAACCATCGATCAGGCAGGCGTGGTTGAGCGAGTCCGAGAGAATCAGGTCATCGGGTGTTGCCAGGGCCGAGAGGGTCCCGAGGTTGGCGGCGTAACCCGAAGGGAACACGACAGCCGACTGGCTTTCCTGCCACATAGCGATGGTTTTGACGAGTCGAAGGTACTGCTCGGAGGAGCCGAGAATCAGGGGGCTGGATCCCGACCCGGTGGGGATGGATGGGGCGATTTGGTTGTATTGCTTGCGAATTTCTGGGTTCCAAGCGAGTGCAAGGTAATCATTCGAGGCGAAATGCAGCAGCCGTTTGCCGTGCCTGAGTACCTGGGTTGGACCTAGGGCGGCGCTCGGTACGAGGCTTCTGAGTAGACCTTTTTGCTTGCGGTCCTGGAGGTCTGAGCCTAGGGAATCCCAGAAGTCTTCGGGGGTCAGCATACAGAAAAACTCATTCGAAGCGGAATTGATTTGATGATGGTTAATAGCGATAATGTTAGGGTAACAAGGCGGCGATTCATGGACGGTCCCAGAATCTTTATCGTAATCGTAATTCTATCGTAGCGATTAAGTACTTGAACTACTTATGGAACACAGGGTTCTTATAACCGACGACGACGCGGCGTTCCGCATGGCGCTCGATGAGATACTCACTCGCCGAGGCTACACGACTTGCCAAGCTTGCGATGGTCTTGAGGCGATCGAGGCGATCGAGTGTGGAAACATTCATTTAGCCTTGTTTGATATTCACATGCCGAGGCTCGATGGGCTCGGGGCGCTCGAGCGGGTCAAGCGGGCCTTGCCCCAGCTGCCATGCATTCTGATGTCGGCCAAGTTGGACGATGGGATTCGGGCTCGTGCGCAACTGCTTGGAGCCCAGGCCGTATTGCCCAAGCCGTTTTCGATCCCGGAATTGATCCAATCGATCAGCGGCGCACTGCTTCGCTAAAGAACCCCAGAACGGCTCCGGCGACTAATCCACCTAAGTGCGCAAAGTTCGCCATATGCAGATTGCCTACACTGCCGAACATCTCGCCTGCAAACCCCATCACCAACAAGATAGCCACCATGAAATAGGACTGGGGTGAAAGGGAGAAACCCAGGTCGGGACGCATTTTGCTCTTTGTCGCGATGTAGCCGAAGAGTCCCATGACCACTCCAGAGATACCGACAAAGTTGGGGCTGCCTGAGAGACCTTTGATTCCAAATAGATTTTCTCCGAGCAATCCTTGAGGGAGGTGCGAGCCGACGGCAAG
>JBJTAQ010001114.1:0-3978 GCA_046090945.1 Pirellula sp. | reverse complement strand
ACCCAGACGCTTGCCACATGCACAATGAGCGTCACCGGGCCCATGGGTAATGCACCACGCGATTGGGATAGTCCGTAAGGGCGCCAGTTGGTGTTCAGGACCGCTTGGGTGATCGCACAGGCCCCTTGCTGGAATTGCAGGGGCACGCGATTGGCAAAACGGTAGATCTGCATCGATTGGCCTTCGGAGATGTTGATCTCTCGCATGACGCCATGCAACGTATCGAGCTGATTCTTGTTGAGCTTCTGCGGACTGCAACGCGTCGGCAACTTGGTCTCGTTGATGATCTTCTCGGCCGAATCGGCTCCGATCCCGGCGAAGGTATCGATCAAGAATTTGCGCAGTGTCTTGGCATCCGATTGAGCGATCAGTTCGACCAGTTCGTCGCGAGTGACCTTCTGGGCCGCTACGTTGCCTCCGTAAGCTAGAGCGACTTCGATCTGAAACGGTGAGCCTCGCTGGACCGATGGAGGACGAGTCACTGCATCGTGAAATTCGCCAGGTACGATCGCCTTGAGCCCTTTGTAAAGTAGATCCCGCCCGATCGGAACGATGCAGTCGGTCGATGGGGGACGGATTTTGGTCTCCTGCAATGCGTTATAGAGCCGCTCGGCCTCGGTCTGCCCAACCTTGATCGCACTCGATCGTGTCGAGATCTTTGCAACCTCGCAGACCTTACGGGCAACAGCCGGTGTGACGCACGAGAAGGAACTTGTTAAGAACGCCGTTACGGTGGTCCCCTTCTCTGCCCCGAGCATCGTGATCAATCGACCTAGTTCAACACCATAGGGGTGCGGTTTGATCTCTTTGGCTTCGCGAGGCAACTCGGTCGTGGTCCTCTTGATCGTCCGCTGCTCGCCATCAGGGCTCTGCCAATGGATCGTCACGTGAGGATTGGCGATCGCGGTCTGCTCAAGGTACTCATCGACACTCCCCCGACCTCGTTTGTAGACCGCTGTCAATTCGATGGTCACACGGGTGCCGGATTCAAGCTCGGGACCAGGTTTGCCATCGACTTCAGGATAATTCGACTCCCAAGCGATATCGTTCGATCGCATGTAGACGAGCCCCTTGTCGCCCGATGGGATGTCGATCCCCTCCCCTTTTCCGTTGATGATCTCAGGCTGATTCTTCTTGGTGTCTACCTGGAGCTGAAAGTAGTGCACCGGTGAGCGTTTGGAGGTTTTCGAGAGAATCGCCATCGGCCGACCCGTGGTGAGCATCCCGTTCATGCCGGCAGCACTGATACCGATCCCCTGCTGGCCGCGACTCTGCCTGAGCCTATGGAATTTGCTTCCGTAGAGCAGCTTTCCAAAAATCAGCGGGATCTGCTTTTTGACGATCCCAGGACCGTTGTCTTGGACGGCCACGCGAAAGCGACCCGGTTGCGGTTGGTCGATTCGTACCCAGACTTCGGGGAGTATTCCGGCTTCTTCGCAAGCGTCCAGCGAGTTGTCGACCGCTTCTTTGACGGTCGTCAGAAGGGCTTTGCGGGGATTGTCGAATCCCAACAAGTGCCGGTTCTTGGCGAAAAACTCGCTGACAGAAACATCTCGCTGCTTGGTGGCCATCGACTCGGCGGTGGCCCGACGCGACTTGGTCGGTGGATTGGTCATTCCGTTATTGGTCTAAAGCGCTGGGTCTAAGGAG
The DNA here is from genome assembly GCA_046090945.1 of Pirellula sp. Lineage (GTDB taxonomy): Bacteria > Planctomycetota > Planctomycetia > Pirellulales > Pirellulaceae > JBKCUI01. Next base: position 2,328 of record JBJTAQ010001114.1, on the reverse strand, counting down.
TCAAATCAGGAGGCAAGGTCACGGGATTCACCCGGAATTTGGTAAATGATACCGATTTGCCGGACTTTGAGGACTAGGGAAAGGCGGCTGTATGTACGCTAACGAGGGCGTTTTTCGTTACAAATCCTATCTTCGGTTCCCTCGATTGCAGAAATCGATAATCGCACTCCCGATGAACGTTTTCCTTTTTCAGGCGTCGGCATCCCTGCCGATGCACACCGACGAGGGTGGCTCGGTCGAAGTCGCGTTGCGCGAAGCATCGCGATCGATCACGGTTGGTCGTTTTTGGCACAAGTCACACAGGGCGTCGCGGGCACAGGAGCAGATGGAATGCGACTTCAAGGAATGATCAAATTGGCGGTTGTAGGCGGAGTCGCCTTGGTATCGATCCAGGCAAGTTCTTCAGTCGCTCGGGCTCAGTGCCCCTCGTGCGGTAGCAATCATGCACTCGGTGGTGCACCGATTGTCCAAGCACCGGTTGCACAGGGGAGCGTCGGTGGCGTGGCTGGTTCGGCCATCACGGGTGTTCCAGGGGTTGGTGTACCGGGAGTTGGCGTTCCAGGTATTGGGATTCCTGGGCTATCGACCATGCATCAGATGACGGCCCAAGCTGCACAGACCAATCCTGGCAATACGGTTGCCTACGGGAATGTTTTGGGGCGAGGAACTCAGCCCCTGTTCGAGAATTACTTTACCCAAGGCAACGCGAACCAAGCGACCGCTGGGATGTACATTTCGCCGATCGGAGTTCCCGGGCATGTCGGTCATACTTACTACACCTACCAGCCTTTTTATCCGCATCAGTATTTGTACCAACACCACGATCGCTATCACTCGTACTACGATGGTGGCCGCGGACTGAATCGAACGCATGCCACGTACATGGCTCCGCCTGTACGCAGTTCGGTTCACTGGTTGCACAAATCGATTCAGTTGCCACACCGCTAGGCAATTGAAGGAATCAGTAACACACCAGGGTGGGATCCCAGGTTTCGGAAAAGATTGTTCAGTCGAGCTTCACGGACGATGACTTGCTGAGCCTCAACGGAAACAATTTTTTACGGACACTATTTTTCACTGGAGTGGATCCCTCATGATTCGAAAATTTTCGGTTGCGAGTATCGCGATGTCTGCGATGTTCGCTTGGAACGGCGCCCAAGCTCAAACGACTTCGGCTCCATGCAACACGTGCCCTCCTGCCACCGGCCATGCGCATGGTGCTCATCTGCAGGCTGCTGGTTCCCATCTTCACGGCGCTGTGGCTCATGTTGGCCAAGGTGTGCATGCCGTTGGCGGAGCAATCCAAGGCCACATGCTGAACTATGGGGCACTTGCTGCAAGCGGTGCGAATGCCAATGGTTTTGGATCCAACGCAGGTTGGGTATGGCACTCCTCGTGGGGGGATTACTGGGCTCGCACCCAAGCCAACCAGCGTCCATGGCACGGCGGATATTACTGGCTTCGCACCGGTCAGCCCACGGCACTGGTCGTACCTCCAACCGTTACCATGCAATCGAACTATTCCTGGGGTGTTTCCCAGAACACGATGACTCCGGTCTACCATCAGTTTGGCGGCAATCCACCCAATGGAGCCGGTGGCGGCGTCTTCCGCGCGACCCCTTATTGGCCAACCCACACCGATCAATTCGGAGTCTACCCAGTCCGAGGCCCTTGGTAGTCACCACAGGTTCAGCGATTGAACCGAGACACGAGCGCAACACCCCTCCTGAACGGCCGGCGTGGGAAACCACGTCGGCCGTTTGGCTTTTAAGTCGTCGGGACGATTGCTACGCCGGCCTCAATCAGACTTTCTCAACATCGCTTCGAACGCCATGCTCCAAGGATGGATATAATGATTTTTACTGCCCCCTTACTCTGCCCAAAGCGGATCCCCTCAACAAACCTGACTCAGCAAACCTGATTAGAAAAATGCTTCATAAGATTCTGCGATTGGCTAATCCCCTTCTATTCGTGTTGGTCTTTCTAGCATCGCCGAGCATCGTTGAGCAAGCCAAGTCGCAGACTCCTGAAGACACGGCAACGGAGCCTGCCGTCGAACCGTTGTTGGCCGAAAAGACATTCCGAGTGGCAGATGGCCTCGAGTGGAAGTTGTTGCTGAGCGAACCGCTGATCACTCAGCCTTTGATGATCTCGTTCGATGCCCAAGGTCGGTTGTGGCTCATCGAGTACCGGCAGTATCCGAACCCTGAAGGTCTCAAGGTCTTGAGCAAAGATCGTCACTGGCGAGTCGTCTACGACTCGGTTCCCAAACCCCCCGGTGCCGGTGGACTTGCCGGTCGCGACCGGATCTCGGTCCATGAGGATAAA
>JBJTAQ010001113.1:0-9270 GCA_046090945.1 Pirellula sp. | reverse complement strand
GCAAGCATCACCCAAAAATCGATGCTGGCATAGTCGGACGACTTGATACTAGCCCCTAGGCCGATAAGTATTTCCCTTGCGAAATCATCGCGAAGACTTCTCAAGATGCTGACCAACAAGTACATAAGTGCGACCGCACTGAGCCCCATCGCATAGGTATTGAGAATACGCCATCGGTCCTCTTTGCGCATGGGATCGCGAATACTTCGAGCCTGCTGATCCTCATGCGTAGGCGGCGGGATCTGGTGCAACATCCAAACGAAGATGCATATGGGAACCAGGAATAGCAATCCTGCGAGGAACGGCATCCAGCGTTCTGAGTCGACTAAGCTCCATTGCCAACGAGATTGTGTCCAGTCAATTAGCTGCTGACCAACCGTTTTGGCAACGCCACCGGCCAAGATAAAACTGGCACAAAGTCCGGCCGCGAGGGCTTCGGTCATCCTGCGTCCCTCGAGCGATCCGAGCACCAAGCCAAAAACCATACCCAGCGGCAAGCCGTTTAGAAACATGCAAACGGCTTGCCAGGATCGAGGCACCAAAGCAAACAGCAGCAGGGAGGCCAGGGCCGAGAGAATCAGCCCGAGAATCAACCAAGCTCGCCGCTGGCGACTGGCCTCGGACACGACTCGAATTCCGATGATCTTCGAGAGCAGGTACCCGACAACTTGGGCGGAGATCAATACCGCTTTTTGATCCCAATCTCCCCCCAGACCGCTTTCCAAGGACTCTTGCTGAAAGGCTGCAACCGTGAAGGGCTTGCGGTACATGTACATGCAAAAGTAAGTCCCAAAGGCGGCGATGATCGCCCATGCATTGACGAACCATGCAGACTGGAACAAAAGCTTGATCACGGCAAAATCCAGCGATACAACAAACGAAAGCGAACCGACAACTCCCCGGTGTGCAACAGCATACCCACAACCAAGAGTATATTGGGTTGGTAGCCCACTTAAATCCACAACCTTTTTTGAAACACCATGCGGAAATACCTCCTTGTCTGCCTAGTTCTTGTTCTTGCGATCGGCACGAGAGCGATTGGGCAGCAGGCTGTATCGAATGCCGAAGCAAACCTCGGTATCGAGCTGACACGACAAGCCTTGACCTGGCGCGTCGAGCAGATCGAAAAGGCAAACGACCTAAAGCAATTCACTTCGAAAGAGGATTGGGCCAAGCAGCGCGAAGTACTTCGATCGCAGCTCCAGGAAATGCTTGGGTTACCCTCGATGGAAAACAGATCCAGCGACCTGTCGGCTGTCACCACCGGTACGCTCGAGTTGAACGATTTGGTCGTTGAAAAGATTCATTTCCAAAGTAGCCCAGGCCTGTATGTGACCGCCAATTTGTATCGACCCAAGCAGATCGATGCACCGCTGCCTGCGGTGTTGTATGTATGCGGGCACGGCCAAGTCAAACTCGGCGGCGTGAGCCTTGGGAATAAAACCCATTACCAACATCATCCAGCTTGGTTTGCAAGGCAGGGCTATATCTCGATGGCCATCGATACCATCCAGCTTGGTGAGATCGAAGGCATCCATCACGGCCTGTACCGATTCAATCGTTGGGATTGGCCATCCAAAGGCTACACGCCTGCGGGAGTCGAAGCTTGGAATGCCATACGAGCGATCGATTATTTGACAAGTCGTCCGGATGTCGATCCGAGCAGGATCGGAATCACAGGCCGCAGTGGCGGGGGGGCTTATAGTTGGTACGCGGCCGCCATCGACCAACGCGTCGAAGTCGCCGTGCCAGTCGCAGGGATCACCGATCTGAGAGACCATGTGATCGGTCAGGTCATTCGCGGTCATTGCGATTGCATGTTCTTTAACAACCGATACGGATGGGACTACTCGACCCTGGCTGCGTTGATTCATCCAAGAGCTCTGCTGATTGGCAACACCGACGAGGATCCGATATTTCCGCTCGGTGGTGTCTTTCGAGTTCAGCAGCAGACGCATGCGGTCTATGCATTGGAATCGAAGAACAAACTCGGGATCCATTGGACCACAGGCGGGCATGAGGACACCCAAGAGCTCCAGCTCGGATGCTTTGTTTGGTTCGATCGCCATTTACTCGATACCAAACGCAAGTTGCAGCGCGTCGCCGAGCCGCTCTTTGAAAAAGCCGATCTGAAAGTCTTCGCGACGATTCCCGAAGATCAGCGGGTAACGGATGTCCACGACTGGTTCGTTCCGGCAGCGGCTGCTTCGTCGGCCGAAAACAACAGCTTACCGGCCGATCTTGAGACTTGGAATTCGCGAGTCAAAGCCATTCGTGACGAGATCGCCGGCTCGGTCTACGGACGGCTTCCCGAATTCGGAACCAAAAAACCAGCCCCGGAGCCTTCGCCAGTGCTGATCGAGACAGAGCGCAGGGTCACCCAAGGGGATTGGGAGATCACACAAGTCGAATGCGACACCGGTTCGCTCCGCCGTGCGACGATGCTGAGGATTCGCTCTTGGACGAATGAAGCCGAAGAACCTGCTGTGAGAGTAGTGCTTGCAGACCAATCGCTATGGGAAGCTTGGGCTACCTACAACAATCCGAACGCGCTCGACCGCGAAAGGGTCAATGGAGATGGATTGGTCAAAGGTCAAATCCTTGGGGAGGCTTGGCGAAGCCTCATTGCGCAAGCCGTACCGGAGGGGATCACTTATTTAGTTTTCCCCGAGTGCCGAGGGCCTTGGAAATGGGATACCACGGACAAGGACGGGCTCCATTGGCGGAGGTCTTATCTGCTGGTTGGCTGGTCGTTAGAGGGCCGGCAAGTTGCTGGAGTTGCGCAGAGCATCCAGGCGATTTGCAAGGAGCATAACGTCGACCAAGTCGATTTGAAGGCTGGCGTGCAGATGTCCGTCCACGCGCTGCACGTAGCATTGCTGGAACCCGAGCGAATCGCAACGCTTGAGCTGCATTCGATCGATGCCGAGGCTTACTCGAAAGGGTTCGTGCTTATCGGTATTTTACGATTTTGCGATATCCCAGAAGTCCTTGCAGCCGTTGCTTCGACGACCCCTACGACACTTCGGAATGCTCAGCAATATCGCGACGTGCAGCCATTCAAGCACTTGGATAGAACGCTTGGAGTCAGGTTCAAGCTGACCTCTGGTACAGGGAAACCGTAGGAGGAATCGGGATCAAGCTTTAAATGCTACGACGTCGAACGACCACATGATTTTCTTTGACCTCGATGACTTCGATCGGCATATCCTCGTCGATCCAGCCACCTTTGGCAACCACATCGGTAACAACATCGCCTAGGATCGCCCGACCGTGGGGGTTGCATCGAGTCATGGTGGTACCAAAGCGACCCTTGAGCATCTGGCGATCCTCATCGAGTCGCTCCATCGCGACAACAAACTTATCTGTTAGTGGTTTTTCGAGAGCAAACCAGCGAATCATCGGGAGATTCCCAAGTTGTTTGTGAAAGACGATGGCAGCACCCAAGAGCAGGATCACTCCAAGACCCATTTGCCCGAGTCCTTGGACGAGTTTTTCAAACTGGTAACGATTGGTTGGAATGGTGAAATTTTGGCCGGCAAGCAGGAGTCCTGCTCCGAGCATGATAAGTCCTGCAATTCCAAAGATCCCGAACCCCGGCAGGATAAAGATTTCGGCCAAAAGACAAACAATACCGGCAACAATCAGAAGGACCTCGAGCCACTCGATGGTCCCTTGGAATAAGTTCATCCAAAAGAAAATCAAGAAACAGACAAGTGCGATCAGTCCCGGAACACCGACCCCGGGAGTGCTCAACTCGGCGCTCAAGCAAATGATACCGATCAAGAAGCAGATGTAGCTGAGCCATCGTTGAGATGCCAACCACTCGACGGTCTGTTCGAGTCGACTGGTCTGCTTCTCTAAGGGGAGTTCCTCCACACCGAAGAGTTTTCCGATGCTCTCAAGATCATTAGCCTGTCCGATAGCAATCCCCATCGCAAGTGCTTGGTCTGCACCGATCCCATTTCGATAATCGACGGCCTTGCCCTTGGTCCAAACAGGCCTTGCAGGATCGTCGACAATCCAATTTGGGACAGTCCGCAACTGGCGACCGTCGATCGCTTGGAATTCGTGAACGACTGCATCGGGTTGAGCCAGCCCGACTAAGTCTCCAGGAGCTCGCTGAGCAAGTCTTGCGAGTTCCAGGAAGTTATTTTGTCGGCTCGCGATGACGTTCTCGTTGATGGTGGCTTCCCCCCCGGTTCCTAGCACTGCCTTTGGAGCCATATAAATTGCGTCAGCAGCCATGGCAATCAAGGCCGCATCTCCTCGAGCATGGTCGTTGACGAACACAACCACTTCGGCTTTGTCCGCAGGGATCTCTGCGATCCGGTATGCCAATCGAATCGAATCGTCGATGTTACCGCCCGGGCTATCGAGTTGAATCAGTACCAAGTCAGCTCCTTGGTTGTTGACGGCATCATCGATAGCGCGAATGCTGCGATTGATGACTCGGGGATAAAGTACACCACGCAGTTTCAAATGAACAACCTTCCGGGGTAGAGCAAAGGTCGGCTTTTCAAGAATCGGGCCGGTCAGTTTCAAAGCCATACTCAGGGATTCGCGCTGATCGACCGTGTTGGCGATCCAGCGGCGCTGTCGCAGTTCCTGTCCGTTGAACGTCGCCAGTTGATTGGCAGGTACCAATTGACGATCGCGCCAAGCTCCTTCGGGTCGAGGTTTGGACTCGAGGTCTGCGATGGTCGTGTATTCGATGCCGCCTCCTTCTAGGTCGAGTTGCACGAGCGATTGAGATGGATCGAGCATCGATCGGACTGCAGCCGGAGGAAACATGCCGCGTCGGGCTGAGACATCCAGATAAGCTTGCAGGACCGTAGGATCCACCTGAACCTCATCGATCCCAGCCTTGCCAATTTCGGTATCCGGAAGCATCGCAAGTTCCTCGCATGCGAGCGCTACCAGAACGGCGTGACCTCTAAGATTAGCAGAAACATACCCGACGCTTTTAATGCGATTGCCCTTCGGACCGCTCAGCCATCGTGAGATGCTCAGCGCTTTTTCGAACGAGCTACCTTGACCAATGCTCTTGGGCTCATTCGGCTGATCCAAAGCTTGAGCAACCGGTTCGGCGTTCGGACCCGCAGGGGATTTCGCGCCTGTAAATTCGATGATAACGACAGGTCGCTCGTTGCCTTGGCTACGCATCGAAATCGACTCCAGCGATGCGATCACTTTCGCATCGGTGTCACCGGCAAGCGGCAGAGGGATTCGAATTAGGGTGGCACCCTTGGATGATGCCGGGCCTGCAACAGGGCCTTGAGCGACAGCGGGATCCTGAGCAAACGCCCAAGGAGTGATAGCAAAGCAAGCGGCTACCAAAGACAACAACAGGCTTCGTAGACGAAGTGACTTAGACATGATTGTGGGGCATGTTTTAGGTTTGACGAAACAGCGGGAACGGAAAAAGTCCACAGATCCCATTCTAGGCAGCCGACCTCATGGATTCTATTCGCTGCACTTCAAGTTAGCTTGCCAAAGCCCATTATATTTTTTGTCAGCTTCCATCCGAAGACTTTTGAACCAACGAAATACCGTGGTTCAAAAATCAGCTCAAAAAACTCGCATCACTTTGGGACTTCGTTCACAAATACCAAATTGTGCGTTTGATTCAGTAGTCCCGTTCCTGTCACAAAGACCACTCGGTCGCCATCGGTGAGCACCCCCGTAGACTTGCCCCACTTGGTAACATCGGCCACGAGTGTCTCCGGGCTGTCGAGCTGTGGGACTTGGTGAGGCATAATCCCCCAGAACAGACACATCCGGCGCAAAGTTGCCTCGGAGTCACTGACTCCCAAAGTCGGAATATAGTTCCGCTGCTTTGCCTTGACCCAAGCGGTCCCCCCGGTTCGCGTCGCGACGACCACGAGTTTCGCTTGGATCGATTCGGCGATATTCGCAGCGCTGTGGGTTACAGCCGAAGTGATAGGGTGAACGTGATTCGAAAGCCGTGGCTTAGACTCCGGTGTCGAATTCCTGAGCATCGTCTCAGTGCTGAGCATGATACGATTCATGGTTTCAACGGCGACTACCGGGTATTCGCCGATGGCTGTTTCACCGCTGAGCATGCATGCATCTGCACCGTCGAGAATCGCATTGGCCACATCGCTCGCTTCGGCTCTGGTCGGCCGTCGATTGTGATGCATGCTCTCGAGCATCTGCGTGGCCACAATCACCGGTTTCATTTTCTCTTTGCAAACCTGGATGATCCGCTTTTGTGCCACTGGAGTTTCAGCGACATCGATTTCAACTCCCAAGTCACCCCGAGCGACCATCACCCCATCGGCCGCCTCGACAATCTCCTCCAAGCACTGCAAAGCTTCCCGCTTTTCAATCTTGGCAATGACCATCGCATGCGCATCCATCGAGGAGAGCAAATTCTTCAGCGATGCAACGTCTTGGGCCGATCTAGCAAACGACAAACTGATGAAATCAATTTCGTTCCGCGCTGCCCACAACGCGTTCTCAACATCCTCAGGTCGCATCGAGGATACCGATAGCGAAACCCCCGGAAGATTAATCCCCTGTCTGGAACGAATCGTCCCTCGGACAACGACCACACACTTCAAAGTGTCCTTGGACTTGTCGATCACCTCTAAAGTAATGGTTCCATCGGCGAGCATCACGCGGTCACCAACCTTGACCTCATCGATCAACTTGCCATAGTTGCTGGTTAACTCATCGGCCTTGGTCGCGTTCTCTCCACGGATAAACGAAAGCTCTTGGCCGATCTCGACCTCGAGAGGATCCTGGACCAGTTGCCCAAGTCGAATCTTGGGACCCGCAAGATCCAGCAGAACGGCGACCGGAAAGCCCGTGTTCTTGCGAACCGATTTGATCTTCTCCAAAATCCTCGCGAAATCCGCTTGCTTGCCATGGGCCGCATTGATGCGAAAGACATCGACTCCGTTCTGAACCAACTCCGTTAGGATTTTCTCATCTTCGCAAGCCGGCCCAACGGTTGCTACGATTTTCGTTCTAGCTTCTCCAAGTGTATTTCTAGTCATGCGAGCGATCATCCCTATGGCGAACTGCAATGGATATTCTCAAGAGGAAGGCAGTATTCTAGCTTTCCCCACCCATTTCTGCCATGGAGAGATTGCTACTGGATTACTTGGTCAAAAAACATGGCGATTTCCCGCATGGCATCCTGTGCTTCCAGGCTCGGATAGGACCGCATGTAGTCGGCATGCGATTGCCCCTCGTAAACATGCAACTCGGATTTGACACCGACACTCCTAAGTTTTCGATGGACTCGAATGGTATTGCTTAAAAATAGATCTCGCGTCCCTGTAACCAAAATCGTAGGAGGAAACCCACCCATTTCTCCATACACGGGTGAGAGATACCTGTCCTTCATGTCTCGACCTCCAGCGTAAAGCTTGAAAGAACTCTCGAGGAATCCTTCGTACTGACCAAGCCCGTTGTCCAGGCCTGCATTGGTGCTGTAGCTGTCTCCGGTCTTCGTAATGTCACTCGCTGGGGTTCCGGCAAACAAGACCGCAGGTAAAGGTTCACCGAGTTCCTTCAATTTGAGCACTGTGGCAAGAGTCAATCCGGCTCCCGCCGACGTTCCAAAGAGTGCCATCTTCTTCGGCGAATAGGTCTTGAGTAGCTCTTTCCATACGGCAACCGAATCCTCAAGTGCCGCAGGGAACGGGTGGTCGGGTGGCATTCGATAGTCGACGCTCAGCGTTGTTGCCTTGCACTCTGTAGCAACCAAGACCGCTTCTTGAGCCGCTCCGATGCCACTGCCCAATACATAAGCACCTCCATGGAGGTGAACCAATAGCCAATCCGACTTAGATTCGGCGACTTGTTTCGGTTCGACTCGGTAGCAAGTCACTCCGGCAATATGAACTTGTAGAATCTTGGCACCCAACGCCTCGGCCATCTTGAGCGTTTGCTCACTTCGAGCTGTATCGAGTTGTTTTTGAAGCGTTCGCCACTGCTCGGGGGTCTTGGGCGGATCCAGCGTCGGGATCGGCTTAGCGACGACGACTGCCAGTTCTGCACTGATCGTCGATGGTACAACTACCTGTTTTTCTGGTACTCTGCGAGTGCTTTCAGACTTGGATCCCGCCTCCTGTGCGTCAAGCAATCGGGCAGTCCCTAAACCCGAGAGGACCAAAATGCCGACATTGGTAAATAGTAAACGCTTGGAATTCATACTGCCCCACACTCGAATAAATCCATCGATGCCCACGTCCATCTGGTTGTGAATCAAAAACCCGCACTAGGAACGAGTTTGCTAACTCGATGTTTTTGGATACCTTGTCACCCTCACATCGTTCTTCTGATTGCTCCCAGGCGTGCTTCTACCTTTCAAGATCAATGATTCGAGCAGTTGCTTCATCTGCTCGACCTGCTCCGGTTTTTCGGTTACCAAATTCCGTTTCTCCGAAAGGTCTTCTTCCAAATTGTAAAGCTCGCCAGTCTGCTCTGCTTTCACTGGTGGGATCCATTTCCAATTTCCAACGCGAAGCGCCGGAGTGCCTGAACAAGACGTACTGACAGCATGCTCTCGCACGGGCGTTTGCTGACCCTCGAGCAGCGGAAGCAAACTGAAACTGTCTTCACCCGCATCTTCCGGTAGAGGTAATTCGAGAATTTCCGAAACGGTTCGAATCCAATCGGCTTGATGCACCAAATGCTCGCAGACACTCCCAGGCGCTATGATTCCCGGCCAACGGACGATGAACGGCACCCTGTGACCACCCTCCCAAGCATCTGACTTGTAACCCCTCAAAACACCACTTGGAAAATGCCCTTGCTGCTCTAGTTGCTTGACTCCGATATAGGAAGCACAGCCGTTGTCGGAAGTAAAGACAACCAACGTCTCGTCGCTGATACCGGCTCGATCCAACGCGTCAAGGATCTCACCTACCGCCGAATCGGTTTCCATGACCAGATCTGCAAAATCGCTTTGAAGTCCACTTTTACCCCTCCATGCCTCATTAACAGCCAAGGGTGTATGAGGGGAGGTGAAGGGCAAGTAAAGAAAAAATGGCTGATCCGCTGCAGTTTGTCGTTCGATAAATTCCACGGACCTTCGGACCAAAGCCTCAGGACCTTTTCGAGATGCCAATTTTCAAGCGCCGGCCCTTGCAAGCTCGCTTGGTTCTTCACCAACTTTTCAGCCGGCAACAACTGACTTGGAATCCAACCGGTTCGAGCCGCTTCAATAAAACAATAGGGTGGCCCGTTCTGTACGTCGGTACCAAAGTATTCATCAAACCCGCGATCGATAGG
>JBJTAQ010001112.1:0-15508 GCA_046090945.1 Pirellula sp. | reverse complement strand
GGCTGAGGTCAATTCGATTGGATGAATCATAGCGGAGAAATTTGTGAGGTGGGATTTCGGGGGCAGCCTATCTGGCTCAGTCGAAGTCCCTATTATCCATGAAAATCGCTGACCGAAAAGCGAAATACACCAGGATTCGATCGATCGTGGCAAGAGGAATACGGGGCCGGGATCCCAAGGATTCGGTTTGCAAGTTGCGGGCCCATGATTTGCCGGTAGCCCAAATAGCTCGATGTCAGCCGAGCATTGATCTCAAGTGGAACCCATGCACCTTCGGGCAGGATCAGAAAGTCGATTCCAACCCAACCAGCGTAGCGATCGCCGAGAGCTTCGAGCAAGCCTCTGGCAAACCAACCGAGTCGCTCCGCGTCAACCTCGAGCGGACCTTGGCCACCGACATAGCAACCACTGCTTGGATCGAAGAGCTGCTCGGTGGGTCCAAGGAGGCAAATTGGTGGATCGGCCGCACTGGCCGATCCGGCCACAGCTAGGCTTACGGGTGTACCACAGATCCATGGTTGGACGATCCAGTCTTGTGGCTTTTGCAAATAGGCAAGCCTGTCCGAGAGTGCATGGAGAGATTCGAATCGTTGCATATCGGTTCCGCCGGCCGTAAGCCGTCGTTTGAGAACCCATCCATCGGACTTGTAGGATTGGTTGATGAGCCTCCGCAGTTCGCTTACCGGATCGCTTGCTAACAACGTCGGTATGGCGGGTTGTTCGTGTTCGATCCAGGATTGATAAGTCGCCCATTTGTCCGAAGCGGTTTGGAGGAACAGGTCGTCTGGCGCGATGACCAAGCAACCTTGCTTTCGCATCGCTTGGATGATCCCAACCAGAAGTCCATCGAGTTCAGGAGCGATGACGATGGAGCAATCGCAAGACTGTGCGACCGATGCCCATCGATTAGCGATCCTTTCAATATTTAGATCGTTGGATGAATCGATGCGATGAACGTCTAGATTCGCAAGTGCCGATGCCTTTGCAGGGTGATGATTCCAAGCCTTCTGGATGGTCGGTTCCAAAGCGATCGAAACACGGTGGTTGCAACTGGCCAGGTCGCTTGCCAGCGATAGTAGCATCGCGGAGCCTTCGTCCAGCAGCGGGCCATAAGGACCCGATGGGCCATCGTCGGAATAAGCACCGCTTGAGCAGAGATATTCAAAGACTGCGATACGCAAAACACATCTGCCTAGAAATGTATCTGATCAATACTCATCGCGTCGAAGGTCCAGATTTTGGACCGCATGGGTTTGGGCAAACCAAAGCCGCCACTGGTCTATGTTGAAACCGAAGCTTTGTCCGGTTAAGCCCGAGAGGGTGCTCAATACATCTTTATGTTGAACGAGTCGTTGCTGAGCAGGGGCGGCACCACCTCCGAGGCCGATGTTTCCGTTGCCGACACCTGCGTTGAGTCCCCCTGGGTTTCCAGCGGGACGAACAATCTGAGTTGAAAGAAGATTGTTGATCAGGATGCTGATGTAGCGCTTGTCGACAAAGGGACTCATGCATACGGCAGCACGGTCGCGAGTCGAGGGATTTGCAAGTTTGGATGCAAAGGCGGTCAAGGCCGCTTCTTTGACCCATTCATCGCCGGATTCGAGTTGATCGAGGGCTTCGGAGACAACATTCATATCCGGTTCTTCCATCGCGATCGAGACCAAGGCTGGGGTAGCTGATCGGACCGGTAGTTGTTTGATCAACTGCCAACCGAGCTGTTTCTCGGCGGGATCTCCCTCGCGGATGAGCTTGACGATACGGCCCAAGAGGAGTGGATTGTTGACTGCATTGAGATAAGCCTCTGCTTCGGCTCTGAGTCGCGGAACGGCATTGTAATACGCTTTTACTTTGGCATCGAACTCACGCTCTGCGTCTCGTTTCTGGAGCTTGAGTTTCTCGTCGATATCCAGCAATGCTTTTTCCTGCCAAGTGTACCAGCGGCCCTTGTCTCCTTTGATTTTCCCCCGTCGGTACATCACGACGTCACGACGAAGCCACTTGCCGGTTGTTTCGTCAGGGAAATATCGGAGGGCTTCCCATGTAGCACGGTCGGCTGGATCGAGTTCGACAATCCTCTCGCGGTGCGCGTTGGCGATGTTGTTCATCTGCTGGTTAGCGCATTTCTCGACGATAGCTCGGTGATCCTCCAACGAGTCGCTTCGTTTGAGAACTTCCTCGGCGTACTCCTTGTCCCGATCCAAAGAGATCCGGACCCGAGCGATCTTGCGGTCGACCTCGATCAGCGAGCCATCCTCAGCCTGGATTTGCACCATCGCTCCCCCTTGCGGATTGAGCACCTTGCCATAGATCACTCCTCCATCTTTGAGTTCAACGATGTCGGCACGGGCTGCCAGAGGCCATAAGCCCAGCAGGCCGATGAAAAGCAGTCTGATGAAAAGCAGTCTGATCGTAGAGAGTGTGGGCAGATAGTCGGCAGATGCATCACAAACGATAACACGAGGGTTTGCATCAGGCTTCGAGTTCGAGTGGTTCATCCCAAAATCCCCAGTTATTCAAAGGTGATGTCTTCCATCGGCTCTGAGAAATCCCCAACATGAATTCTACGTGGATTTCATCCAAGGATCCAATGGTGAATCGGCGTTAAACTCCAAATGCGGTTATAATCGGGTCGATTTTTTGGCCCGGATCCTGGACCTCTAACCGTTGCGACAAGACCATGCGAAAATCGTTTTTGATTGCGAATCTGATGCTATTTTGCCTCTCATCGAATCGGTTACTAGCCGAGGATTGGCCAGGTTGGATGGGTCCGAAGCGGGATAACCAGTGGACGGTCCAAGAGGCTCCTAGCTCGTTCCCTCCCGGCGGTCTTAAGCCAACTTGGAGCACGAAGATTGCAGGTGGCTATTCGGGTCCTGCGGTCGTCGGGGATCGGGTCTATGTGACCGATATGGTCACCCAAGCCGATGCGAAAGTGGATAACTTTGGCCGCAAGGCTTTCGACGGGATCGAGCGAGTCCACTGCATCGACAACACCAATGGCAAAATCCTTTGGACCCATGAGTACCCGGTCACTTACGCGATTTCCTATCCAGCCGGGCCTCGCTGCACTCCAATCGTCGATGGTCCATTGCTCTACACCTTGGGGGCCGAGGGTGATCTGCTGTGTTTCGAAGCCGCTACGGGCAAGGTGGTTTGGTCGAAGAAACTCAAACAGGTTTACAACACCGAATCCCCCTTGTGGGGTTATGCAGCCCACCCGCTGATCGATGGAGATAACCTCATTACACTGGCCGGCGGAGAGGGCTCCCAAACCGTGGCCTTGAACAAGAAAACTGGCCAGGAAGTCTGGCGGTTCGGAACGGCCAAGGAGACCGGTTACTCACCACCGACAATCATCCAGGCCGGTGGCGTTCGGCAGTTGATCTTGGTCAATCCAGAAGCGGTGAACTCCGTGAATCCTGAGAACGGTAAGCCCTATTGGTCGATCCCTTATCTAGCCGACAACGGCTCGATCATCATGGGTCCGGTTCGCGCCGGCAATTATCTCTTCATCGGCGGGTACTCGAACCGAAACTTGCTGATCGAACTGAGTGAATCGGAACCGAAGGCCAAAGAGCTTTGGAGAAACCAAGCTAAAAAGGGGATGTCCCCGGTAAATGTCCAGCCAATGGTCATCGGGGACATCGTTTATGGCTGCGATCAAAGTGGCGAATTGATGGCCTTTAACATCGCATCGGGAGAACGACTGTGGGAGACCAGCAAACCGATCAGCCCGCGGCCTCTAGGAAGCGGAACGGCATTCATGGTCAAGAACAACGATCGTTTCTTTCTGTTCAACGAGTCCGGTGAGTTGATTATTGCCAAGATCACTCCAGCCGGCTACGAAGAGCTGGCGCGGACCAAAATCATCGAACCCACGAATAACGCCTTCGGTAGGGACGTGGTTTGGTGTGCACCGGCTTTTGCCAATGGATCGATCTACGTTCGCAACGATGAAACGCTTGTTCGCGTGCCGCTTAAGTAAGACTATCATCGATCGGTCCGATCGGACTGATTATTAAAAAAAGGAGCAATCTATGACATCTCAACACAATCCATCGGAGTTATCGAGGCGGGCATTTGCCAAGGGTTCGATCGCACTCGGAGCCTTGAGTGCCGGTGCGGTTACGAACGCACAGGGCATGGCACAGGAGCCCAAGCCGGAAGCAGTAAAGGAAGTGAATGCCAAAGCCGGGAGGCTCAATCAGTCCTTGTGCAAATGGTGTTACGACAAAAATCTCTCGCTCGATGAACTTTGCGCTTATGCCAACAAGACCGGGCTAGTCGGCATCGATCTACTGGGTCCCAAGGACTTTGAAACGCTCAAGAAGTATGGATTGGTATGCACGATGGTCACATCGCACAAATTGAGCGATGGACTCTGCGATCCAAAATACTGGGACGAGGCGCTCGAGACGATCAACAGTTCGATCGAAGCCGCATCGGCCGCAGGCTTCAGAAACGTCATCTGCTTTTCAGGGAACTCCAGGGGGATCGATCGCAAAGCAGGGATGAAGAATTGCGCCGAGGCCTTGCGCAAGATCGTACCGGTCGCCGAGAAGAAGAAAGTCATCCTCAATATGGAGCTCCTCAATAGCCGGGTCGACCATGCCGACTACATGTGCGATTTGTCCTCCTGGGGAATCGAATTGTGCAAGCTGGTTGGAAGCGATCATTTCAAGTTGCTCTACGACATCTACCACATGCAGATCATGGAGGGGGATCTGATCCGCTCGATCCAGAACAACCACCAGTTTTTCGGACACTACCATACTGGCGGCAATCCCGGCCGGCATGAGATCGATCAGACACAGGAGATCTACTATCCGTCGATTGCCAAGGCGATTGCGGACACTGGTTTTGATGGCTACGTCGCCCACGAATTCCTTCCGACCCGCAATACGCTTTCTAGCTTGACCCAAGCGATCGAGCTTTGTACGGTCTGATTCCCTCCCAAGTGATTTTGGATTTTTCGGAAAAAACACCCAAATGCCCCATTTTTACTGATGGGGTTTACACCTAGCTTACGCCAAACCAATTGACGGAAGGATTCCCGGTTTCGATTCCGTGATCGAAACGCCCAGTAAATTAAATTTTTTGATGGCAAGTCATTGGAGGCTCGTCGTCATTTAGCAAGCAGGAGGCTGGAGATGGCAAGAATGGTCGTGAAAGCGTTGCGAATGGGCTTCGCTGTGTTGGGTTTGATGGCCGTTGTAGCTTTGGCTACCGAGCCTGTTAATGCTGCGGTAATAACGGTTACCACGCCGGGTTACAACGCTGCGCCATCGACGCTAGGAGGCTACAACATGACTGCATTTGGTCAGTCGGTAGGCCCTGCGAACACCAGCAATGTAACCACGGTTACAGACCTAGGAGTTACGGTGGGTTTTGATAAGCCCCTGTGGCAAGCGGCCGTCGGCAATGGTTGGGCGACTTGGTCGCACGGTTATACTGGATCCGTTTGGCACACAGCCTTTGGGCTTAATCCCGCGGATCGCGATGCTGTTGCCCTGTATCTCCCTGCTGGGACCAAGGCGTTCTACCTCTATGCGATGCCAAACGGAGCGGCCGGGATCTTCAACATGACCTACACGACACTCGAAGCTCCCGACGGTGGGTTTGTCACACAAGCCGTGGATATCTCAAGTGGGGCCCATTATTTCGGTGCCTACGTCACCGATAGCTCGACACTTACGCATATCGTTCTAACCTCTCCAACAGGGTCTGGTGGGTTCGCGATCGGCGAGTTTGGCATCTCCTTTGGTGGGGGTGGTGGGAGTGTGGTTCCCGAACCAACCTCGATGGCAATCTTTGGCCTATCAGGACTTGCCTTCCTAGTCCGACGTCGTACGGCTTCGAAGAAGCTCTAAAAGTACTTTACAAGCCTTGTTTCACTCGTCCGCGATCCGTTGAACCTCGCGGACGAGCCACTCTCGGGCAAACGCCCAGTCTCTCTCGACCGTCGGCTCTGATACCCCTAACTCTTTGGCGCACTGAGGTATCGTTAAGCCACCAAAGTACTTGAGCTCGACAACCTTGGCATGCCGAGGATAGTCGAAGGCCAACTTACCCAGCGCATGCTCAAGCATCATCAACTGCTCGGCCCGTGCAGCGTTGGATGGATGGGCCTGCTCAGGTTGTTCGTCGAGTTTCAGGTCGATCCTTGATAGTTTGCGGTTCCTGCTAATCCGCTTCCTTGCGTGGTCGATGATCACCCGACGCATCGACTGTGCGAAAAGAGCCTTTAAATCCTCGACTTCCCGCGACGGATCGCTCAGATATTGGTTGAGTCTGAAGTAGGCTTCGTGGAACAGGTCTGAAGCCGTCATCGAATCGAGCCTCCGCTCCCGCTTGAGCATCGTACGGGCGATCGATTTGAGCTCTGAGTAAGTCTCCGCATCCGTGATGCTCATCCTTGAGAACCCTTCCTTGTCTGAATGCATGTAGCAGGGGTTATTACTTAGGAATTATTGAGCATTCTCGGGAGGGTCGCAAGCCGGGGTGGAAAACGAAAACACCCGCGGCTTTTGGCCGCGGGTGTTTCGGGCGGTTTGGGATTGGTCGGAGCCTGTTAAATCTCGATCGCTTCGACTTCGGACACGAATCGGTCGTTGCTATCATCGAGGAACCCCTTGATAACGCCGAATACCGAGTCGCTGAAACCAGCGATATTCATGATTTCAGCCCGTTCGCAAGCCTGCACGGTTTGGTACGCTTGCAGGTCGATGCACACAAGCTTGGGACTCGCATTCTTACCGGCCAACTTGCGTTGGTTGGCAAGGAAGTCCTCCCAAGCCGACATCACCCCTGTAGCTCCGTATCGACCAGCTCCAACCCAACTCTCGTTATCGCTAACGAGGATTGCGGCAGCAAACTGGCGCTTCGGATACTTTTCGACAGCAGCCTTGATCGGCAGCGAGCAGTCGGTTCCACCGCCGCCGTAGCCGGCCAGTCGCTTCGCGATGCTTAGGATCGAGTCGTTCGGATCGATCTTGGCATCGTAGGCTTGGGTGTCGAACGGGATGACGACGCTGTCGGGGTTGCTGCGCAGTACGGCTGCGGCAAACAACGCGGCAACGTCAACACATCGCATCTTCGAAGCTGCGCCACTACCGCGGTAACCGGTAACAGCGCTACCCATCGAACCCGACGTATCCAGACCGATAACCACCGGACCGGAGAACTTCGGTACGTTCCCGCAAGCGACTTCGGCCGCCTTGTGCAGCGCGGTCTTGATCGCTTGAGGTACCGCTTCGTCGGCGTTCATGTACGCAGCAAAGTACTGGTACGGGAACTGACGAGAACGACGTACTTCTTCTTCGTTTGCAATCCTGCCGGCGACGTAATCGATCATACTCTTATCATTCGAGAACACTTCGTGTCTCAAAAGAGTATTGAGGTTCATACGTAGCGCCTGCGGACCCATCTTACGAGCCAACGCAGTCCAAACCCGCGGACCCTTGGCAGCATCGGATAGCAAATCCCAGCGGGCGCCATCGAGCTTTTCAAGAATCGCTACTTGAGCCATGTCGTCGGTAGCCTTGCGGTACTCTTCGAGCAACTGGACTTCGACAGGCAAGTCTGCTTGCGTAGCAGGAGCCCACTTGTCGACTTCCTTTTCGGTCAACCAACCGAACAGGGCGCGTCGAGCGTTGTCCGTCGGGGTCGGTCGAGCCATACGCAGGATGTCTCTGAGGCTAGGATCGCTACCGATCGACGCACTCAAAAGCTTACCCACCGAGGCGCTGTTGAGCCAGCGTTGGAACGCTCGCTGCAACGATGCCGAAAGACCCTTTCGAGCCTTGCCTTCAGCGTTCTTGAACTGACCAGATCGAATCATCTGGAAGACCGTTCGCAGGACGCGTCCGTTATCGACCACGCGATCAAAGATCCGATGTGTCAACTGAGTATCGCGGCAAGACAGAGCGACAAGCAGAGCTGCCGGCATGTCCTTCATGAAAGCCTTTTCGCGCGAATAGAGCGCAAGCTTTGCCAAGTACTCGTTGTCATCGATCCACTCGATGAGGGCCAAGACCTCGTCGAGCTGGGCTTGGCCAGTGCTGTAATAAGTGTCACCGAAGGTACCCGTTGCTGCGACATGCGCAAGGGCCTGCTTGGGCTCGAGCTTATAAGCCTTTCCGCCAGCTTCGTTGATCGCATCCGCCTGAGGTGATGCATTGGGACGGTTCAAAAACACTGATTTGTTGACCACAATCAGCCTCTCCTAATATAAAAATGTTCGACGAAGGGTATGCTGAGACCTTGGTATCGTAATTTGAGACGATGTAATCCCAGACAGCAGTCGAACAAGTATCGCAAAAGCCGAAGTGAGCACGGCGCTTAGTCGGCTTCCCCTTTTGATGCTCGTGTTTGTAACACCAGGGAAGACTTGGACGACCCTCACTTGGTTCGCACCCTTGCCGGATTTTTATCGCTTGAGGGATTTGCTGGGAACGAGCAGAACGGGATGAATCAACGCGTCGAGTTCTCCGGTGGTAGTTCTTGAATCAGAACCCAACTCCCGTCGCGAAGAGTCTCGGGGGGGTATCCGACCAGCAAATCCTCAACGCCAACTCCAGAGACGATCTCGGTCTCTTTTCGGCTGGACCGACCTATCTGCACGGCAATGCGTCGGGCTCGGTGAATCCCCATCATCCCTTTCTCAATTCGATATACAAACCACTCAACTTGGGCTGTTTCCAATGCATGGGTTGGTACGATCAGGACATTCGAGTCGCTTGTGTCGACATGAATATTCGCATCGACACGAAATCCGTCCCCGAGCTCCTTCCGGTCCTCCCAAGGTTCGTCGATATCGATCAGAACGTTCACCCGACGCTCTTCGACCCCCAACGCGGAGATCTTGAGAAATGCCGAAGGCTCCACCCGCCGGACTTGGCCATGGAGTTCTTTGGAATTCCCCCAGCCTTGGATGGTCGCTCGGTCGCCCGGTTGGATCGACACGGCAGCTGTCGATAGGACGTCGACTTGTAGCTCCATGTCGCGTGGATCGCCGATCTCAAGAATTGGGGTTCCGGCTGTGACAAATCCAGCATCCTCTCGCAGGACTCGCAACACCACTCCATCGACTGGCGAAGCGATGTGCATCGGATCTCCACCCTGGGATTGACTCGCATTCAAAACTGCTTGGGCAACCCCTAGCTCATGTTCGGCTACTGAACGCATGAACTCGGCCGCCCGCACCTCGGCCCTGCTGATACGATATCGATGCTCGGCGGTATCGAACTCCGATTGCGACAAGGATCCGGACTTGATCAACTCCAGCGCTCGGCCGTATTCATGCTGAGCAAGCTCGAGCGATTCGACAGCAGCGGCGCGCAGTTGGTCAGCCCTCTGGATCCCAGCCTGGGCAGCTTTCACCCGCGCTTCGCTCTCGAGTTTCGTTTTTGGGTCGAGCAGTTCCGAATCGGTCGGCTCGAGCGTAACGATCGGAGTTCCGGCAGCTTGGACTGCATCTCCGGGATGAATCTGCAATCGAACCATCTTCCCGCTGATCGGTGCGATGAGCGTGTATCGCTCTCGGACTCTGGTGATTCCGTCATCGTTGACGTAGATCCTGACTGTGCCCCTTGTGACCTTAGATACCTCGACAGGAATTCTCTCGGGGCGCATGGCTAAGGCAAGGAGCGTTGAAACGGTGGCTAGCGTCAGCAGAGTTGATACCCAAGGGATTCTACGGTCGCTTCTTTTCTTCACTCTCGCACCTTTAGCACCGATATCAAATCCAACTGTTTGGTCATTCGAATCACCATCCAGCCGCACAAACTCGTCGCCAGTAGCATCAACAAGATGGCGTAGAGGACCGTTTGCTGGTGGACCATAAAAGGAAACCGATGGCTTTCGCTGTCCAAGGCGGTAATCAACCCATACGCGAACAAGTAGCCTAGCGGGACTCCGATGGGGATCGCAAGGATCATCGTCCAAAAAAGCTCTAGGAGCAACACTCGATTGACCTCGTATTGTCGGTATCCCAAAACTCGCATGGTGGCCAAATCGCGAGCCCTCTCGCTGAAGGTGATCAATGCAGAATTGTAAGCGACGCCGACGGTAATGAGCATCGCGAATATCGCGTTGACCAGCCGCATCCAGCCTGTACTCTTGGAAATCAATTCCCGAAAATTCGCTAAAGCTGCACTTTTGTCAGTCACGCCTGCAATCGCCGGCGTGTCCTTGATCCATCGATAAACGTCCGAGCGACGCTCTCGATCGATCGATAGAAACAGTCCGCTGATACAGGGGCCCTCGAGCAGCAACTCGTGCAAATAGGCTTTCGGTAGGAAAGCTGCCGGTCCGGTGTAGTTCGGATAGATCCGCTCAACAGGCAACTCGATCGAGCGATTTTGTCCCTCAAGCAAATCCATCTTGACCGTATCACCCACCCTCAGGTCGAGCTTCTGTGCCAGCTTGCCTGTGATCGTCAGCCCACTGTGCTCGGGAAATCGAATCGGTCGGTTGGTCTCATCGAGCACCCGAAATAGCTCGGCGTCGGGTTCCAAGCCCAAGACAGCCAATCGGTCAGTTTTGAAGCCATTTCTTATACGCATCGGGGCCGATCGATAGGACTCAACCCTCTGCACCCCGGGCCACTGCATGACTTCATACAAACACTTCTGGGATCGCGGATCATAGAACGACAACTGCAAGTCCTGGCGCTGGGATCTTGCAAACTGATGATCCAGTACGTAATCGATCGTCTTTTCCATAAAGGAGCTGAGGATCAACAGGGACATGCCCAATCCCATCCCTAGGATGGAAAAGAAAGTCAGCCAAGGGTTGGCGATCATACGAATCATGACCATTCTTCCTACAGGGCGTAGAAAGCCAAACGAAGACCAGCCAGTAAGCCCCTTGGTGGGTGCACCCTGCCCAGCCCCCGAACGCATCGCAACGGCTGGAGGCAACTGCATGGCTCGGAGCAATCCCGAAATAGCTCCTAAGAAGGCTACCAAGATTCCTAGCGAAACGGCTAACATCCATTCCCACCCAAAGCGAACGACAATCATCTCGGGGAATCGAAAAAACATTCGATAAATCTCCGACAGCCATGCGGCTAACCACAACCCCCAAGCGATCCCCAGCGCAACACCTAGGACGATCCAAACCAAGACCACTTGCAGGTAATGCCCTCCGATCTGCATGGCGCTATAGCCAAAGGCCCTGAGGGTTGCGATCTGCTCGGTCTGTTGCAGGATCATGCGCGAAAAAACCATGTGGACTAAAAAAGCCGAAACGCTCAGGAAGATCGCGGGACTCAGCAAGGCCATCGTCCTGAGCTCTCGCATCTCATCGCGCACTCGAGCATGCGACTCCTGCTCATCGCGATCGTACGAACCCATGCAGCCGTAGGGCTCCAAGAGTTGATCGAGTTGCTTTTTAACATCGGCCATGTTGGCATCATGGCCGAGCCGCAAGGCGACCTGATTGACCGCCCCTTGCATGTTGAATGCCGCAGCAAGTTTTTCCTTAGGAGCCCATAGAACTCCATAGAGTCGATTGTTCGGCAATAGCATCCCAGGCTGAACGACATAGATCGAATCAGGGGAAAGTCCGATTCCAACAACGATCAAATTTTCGCGTTTGCCTTCTAAGTTGGCAGGAACGGTGTCGCCGAGTTTCAGTCGATGCTCCTCAGCGAACAGTTCACTGACAACCACCTCGGTTTGCTCTCCGGGGACCGGCAACCGCCCCCGGCGAAGATACAGTCCGTTGATTTCCGATTGCGGTTCGGCTTCGATGGAGACCAATCGGGCGCAGGCTGGCTCGAGCATTTCAGGAAAGTCGAGCAAGACATGTTTTTCGACCCGACCAGAAACTCGCTGAACTCCTGGGATCCGAGCAATATTCGCTAGGACATCCTCCGGAGCTCGTACCAACGGTGCCCAAAGGTGAGCAAAGGAATATTTCGCATAATAACGAGCTTGGCTGGCTTCGAGCGATCGCATGGTGGTGATCGACATGATCAGGGTGGCGATACCACAGCTCAGTAGAACGACGATTGCCAAACCCTGCTTCCAGTGGCTAGCGAGTTCCCAAAGCAGCAGTCGAAAAAAGGCTCGCATCGCTATCACCAAACCAGCTCCGATGCGGAAATCACCTGGGCATTGCATTTGATCTGGGTGATCTGTCCACCGGATAGATAAACGATCCGATTGGCCATCCCAGCGATTGCCGCATTGTGTGTAATCACGACGACGAGCGTCCCTAGCTCGCGGTTGATCTTAGCGATCGCATCGAGCACAATCGATCCGGTCTTGACATCCAAGGCTCCGGTGGGCTCATCGCACAGCAAGACATCCGGACGCTTGCTGATGGCTCGGGCGATCGCTACGCGTTGCTGCTCGCCGCCGGATAACTGCGATGGGTAGAACGATTGGCGATTCCCTAGGCCTACCATAGCCAAGGCTTCCTCGGGCAGCATCGGATCTTGGGCGATATCGGTGACCAATCGCACGTTCTCCAGAGCCGTCAATCCTGCGACCAGATTGTAGAATTGAAAGACAAATCCGACATGCTCGCGACGGTACTCGGTCAGCTGCGATTGGCTCGCTCCGGTCAGCTCGTGATCTTGGAAACGGACCGAGCCTGAACTTGGTACATCGAGTCCGCCGAGAATGTTCAGCAGTGTCGACTTGCCGCTCCCCGAGGCACCTAAAATAACAATGAACTCACCCGCATAGAGTTCCAGGTCCACACCCTTAAGGGCTTGAACCTCGACATCACCCATCGGATAGGTTTTGGTCAGTTGTAGAGCTTGAAAAACTGGTCGTCGTGTGTCACTCATTCATGGCATGATAGCCAAGCGATCCGGTAGCACCAACGAAGTGTCGAAGGTTTTTCGCAAGTTCCCTCGGGTCGGATCCGAATTCGCAGAGTCTCGGCGTCCCATTCGAGATGTCCTTCGAGAACGTCGATCACAAGTTTGTGAGAGTCTTGCTCATCGCGGCTCGAAAACCAACCGCTCCATCGATTGGGAGATACTTCATAACGACTCGTTGTTCGAATCTCTGGTGTCAGAAGGTTAGCGATTTGGTAGGAGCTGCCGAGAAATTCTACCGGCGGTGTTTGCTTGCAGGCATAATCGAGCTCGATGGCGGACCTACCATCCGCGGTTTCAATCCACTGGGTGGCAAGCGACCAGTGCCCTTTCCCGGACATTCCGACCCCTAAGGCGACGTCGGGATACGGAGTCGAACCGATGGGTTCTACGACCAGTTGTTGGATTGCAGGATCGGTCGGCCAGGGGGCCAAGGGGTCTTGCAGATACGACTCGAGCAGCGGGATCTGCTGGTCAGCTATCTTGACCACGAAGCGATGGTCGTAGCGATCTTTCGATTTGGTGAAGCGGATCGAAGCGGCCCGAGCAACCAATGCGATCTCGATGCCCTTTTGGTCGGTCATTGCAACCAGAGGCTTTGGTCTTGAGACTGCAGCTCATCGAGCAGTGGAATATCGCTATTGGTGACGATCCCCATCATAAACCGATTGGCTGCGGATAGCATCTCGGTTTGCAAGGAACCCTCGAACTCCGAATCGCGATTGGGACTGTCGATGGCTTGAGCGACACTGGTGGGCTCAGGCGATCGGGACTCGAATCGTATCAGGCGATAGTTGAGGCCTGCGCAATGCGCGGTCTTCATCGTGTGGATAATCTGGTCGATACAAAAGCGATTCGAGTCCGAGGATTGCATGGTCAAAACAGGCAGGCCACGGGATTGCTTCCATTGAGCCAATGCCCGTTTGTTGGAGGGAAATGGACCGTTGCAAGCGATCACACCGGCAAAGTTTTCCGGGTTGCGCAAGCCCACCCACTGAGCAAGCGTTGCACCTTTTCCGAATCCGGCCAGGAATACCTTCGTTGAATCGATCGATATCGATCCGGCGATTTCCTCGATGGCATGAAAGATGCATTCCTCGGTCAGAGCGTAATCGGTCAAACTCGAGCCCCACCGAAACAGTTGACTCGATCGATTGGACTTGCGACTACCTCGCAGTGCCAATGCCACATAATTTCGCTTGCTCAAAGCGGGCATAATGTGGTCGATTTCATACTCGCTGCTGTGATCGCTGTGAAGCCACACCACGACGGGGTACTCGTAGGCGCTTTCATAGTGCTCGGGCACAAAGAGTCGGTGCGGAAAGCCGATCGACGGCGGGGCGGCCATGCGGCTATCTGGCCCCCTATCATCGCTGATGCCAACAGGTACTTGATCGCAATCTCGAGCACTCGATGGCGCCGAGCTTGGCGATAGATAGCTATGCAATCGGCTCATGGCTATATTCCTTGAAAGAAAAGTGGTGCGCGAGGGTCGAGGCCCGCTAAGCGTTTTTTAGGTGAGCTACAGCTACCGAGTCAATCCCGCGAATTACGCAACAAGCGAACTTCAACCGAAGTTCGCTAAATAACAAATTGCTAGCAAATCCGCCGCAATAAGATAGGGAATTGGTAACGGCAAAAAGGCACTAAGCCTTGAGAAGAGATTCCATGGAGGCGACGAGCGACTTGACGGCATCGACACTCTTTTGGAACGCAGCTTGTTCGGAACTATTGAGAGATAGCTCGATGATTTTCTCAACACCTTTGCTACCGAGGATCACAGGGACACCGACGTAGTAGCCGCCGACGCCGTATTCTTTGTTGCATAGGGCAGCCACTGGGATCAGACGCTTCTTGTCGCGCACGATGGCTTCGACCATTTGAGCTGTTGCGGCGGCCGGGGCGTAGTAAGCCGAGCCGGTTTTCAGGAGGGAGACGATTTCGGCTCCACCGTCGCGAGTTCGTTGGACGATTTCGGCCATACGTGCATCGGGGATTAGTTGCGAAACGGGGATCCCACCGACACTCGTGCAACTAGCGATTGGAACCATGGTATCGCCATGACCGCCCATGAGCATTGCCGAGACGTCTTCGACGCTGACACCGAGTTCCATCGCGATGAAGGTGCGGAAGCGAGCCGTATCGAGCACGCCAGCTTGACCGATCACTCGGTGGGATGGGAACCCAAGGACTTGAAAAGCTCTTTGGACCATCGCATCGAGTGGATTGCTCACAACGATGACGACGGCGTTAGGACTTGAAGTTTTGACTTGCTCGGCAACGCTCGAAACAATTTTCGCGTTGGTGCTCAAGAGGTCGTCGCGGCTCATCCCTGGTTTGCGAGCGATTCCAGCGGTGATAACGACCACATCGCTGTTGGCTGTATCGGCATAATCGTTCGTACCGCTCAGGGCGCTATCATAGCCCATGATCGGGGAGGCTTGCATCAGATCGAGCGCTTTGCCTTTTGGCATATTCTCGGTTTGAGGAACATCCAAAAGAACGACGTCTCCGAGTTCGGCCGCTGCGCACCAATGGGCACAAGTCGCGCCGACATTTCCGGCTCCGATGATACTGATTTTTGCTCGTCGCATGTTAGGGTCGCCTTTTCAAGAATTCAGTGCTTAGGATCGATGAAATTTGGTATAAGATAAGAGGTTCGGAACTCGGTCC
>JBJTAQ010001111.1:0-1541 GCA_046090945.1 Pirellula sp. | reverse complement strand
TACGCATCCAAGCAGGTGCGAATCAATGCTGTAGCGCCGGGGCTCGTACAAACACCGTTGACGCAGCGTGTGTGGGGGAATGCTCGCAGTGCCGAGGTATCTTTGGGGATGCACCCGATGGGACGCTTTGGGCTTCCGGAGGACATCGCAAGAGCCATTTATTTTCTGATTGATCCGAAGAACAGTTGGATCACGGGTCAAACCCTCGGCGTCGATGGCGGCCTCGGCTCCCTCAAACCCATGCCCCCGGCGCGCTAGCTCTCCCCGACTCCGCCAGGTACCTGAAGCGGTCTTGTGGTTTGTCGCAGGGGCTGCGTTTTTTGGGTAATCAGACCAGCGAGAAGATTTTCCAGCCGGTCGGAAAACATTTGCTAAAATGGGAGCTTCTTAAGGAGCGAACCATGGCGAGCACGTTTTATGTACCGCGAAAACCAACTCCCCTGCCACGTTGTTATTGGGTCGTCGAGGATCTGCTCTTGGCTGGAGCTTATCCCGGTAAACCCGACCCGATCGACCACCGCAAACGATTGAAGGGTTTAGTCGGGGCGGGGATGCGAACCTTCATCAGCTTGATGGAACCCCATGAAAAGAACAACGATGGGACTGCTTTCGTCCCTTATATCTGCGACTTGGAGTCCATCGCCAAGGATGCCGGGACCACGGTCGATTGCAAAAACTACCCGATCGTCGATCGCAGTATCACCACCATCGAGAGCATGCGAAATATCCTCGATGCCATCGATGAGTCGATTCATAACAAACGGCCTGTTTATGTCCACTGCTACGGTGGAATAGGACGAACAGGGACTGTGATCTGCTGCTGGCTGCTCCGTCATCGGCACGCAACCAGCGCGGATGTTTTGCATTTGCTCAACCTATTGCGACAAGCCGACCAAGAGCGATCCTGGAGGACTGCACCTGAGAATGACCAGCAGATTCAATTCGCTCTTGCATGGCCAACACATGATCGGTCAAAAAACCACCGACCACCAGCTGCTCCTCCTGCGACTCGATCCGACTGGTTTACCAAGCTCGTAGGTTTCTCAGAACGATCCGGTGATGAGGTGCGTACTCATCTGCGGATCGACGGCGACGAGCTCATCGCCGATCCTGTAGGCAAAGCCTATACGGTCGGCAAGTTGGAAACCCCTTCATTGAGCGAACTGAGAAGTAGTGCTTCAAGCCTACCTGCGAAACCTGGCAAGCTTCGGGTATCGCAGATCGTAGGCGATGTCCAGGACTTGCACAAAGATACGCAGAACGCAGGCGCTCTTTTTCAAGTCGCTTCTCAGTTCAATCTCTTGGAAATGGTGTCGCCGTCGAGAACTCCCGAACACGGTGTTGGGATTTATCAGAACGATCGAACCCAAGGCCCCGCATGCGCGATCGCTTGCGGAGCCGGTACGATTTATCGAAACTACTTCGTCGATCTCGGCACACAGATTGGACAAACCGAAGATCGACAGATCGATTGCTTGGAAGATCTAGGCCGCGAACTAGGGAATCAGCAAAACAGACTCTGGCAGATGCAAAATGGCTAT
>JBJTAQ010001110.1:0-2962 GCA_046090945.1 Pirellula sp. | reverse complement strand
CACCAAAGGCATCACGAAAATCGGCTTACCACCGAAAGTGAACGCTAAGATGATGCCCAGAGCTCCCATCGCCCCGCAGACTCCGGCCATGATTGAACCGATCATTCCCCAGGGAGTGTATCCGCTGGATTGATGCAGCCCGGTCGATTCGAGAAAGACCACCGGAATCATCACTGCGATAAGAAAATAGGCGATACCTACGCAGCAAAAGGGCCTCAGCCGCGAACCACCCATTTTGGATTGGCCTATATGCAAGAAAGGACCATAGGATCCCCAACACAAAACCGCCATGGCGATCGAGAGCCCGACGGCGAGCCAGTTTTCAATCCCAGCACCCTCAGTGGACTTCGGTTGAGGCTTATTGAGGAACACACCGATCATCCCTAAGGCCACCATCAGCATGCCAACGAGAAACAGCGGTTTGATCTGCTTAAAGGACTTGTTCAGGTAGGAAGTCAAAAGAGTGTTCACGACCGGCGCACCGCCGAAAACGATCGGCATGACGAAGATGGCTTGTGCATTAAACGCTAGAGCGAGCGTCACGCCTAACGCACCGAGTGCACCGACCGCACCAGCGAACAGCGACATGATCGTTCCGTTGATCGACCAGTAGCCCGTCTCACGCTTGCGATTGAGCAAGGCTACTGGGACTAAAACGGCTATAAGAAAATACGCCAAGCCAACTCCGACGAACGCGCGGAGAGAAACTCCAATCTTACCCTCGAAGGTTGTCTCTTTGAGGTTCATCCAATCGGTACCCAGGTGAAGTACGATTCCGTAGATGCCCCAAAAGAAGGCTGTCATCGCTGTGGCAAGCAAGACGTAGGGAAGTTTGAACATGAGTTGACTCTTCTAGGTAGGGATAATCAGCGTATTGCTCGCCAGAATTTTGGATTTCTATTTCACAGTCAGCATGCGTTCCAGAGCGATCAGCGACCAGCGAGCGACATCCTCTTTGACATGGATCTGGTTGACCACCGTGCCTTGGACGATATTTTCAAGACTCCAGCAAAGATGTGCAAGATCGATCCGATACATCGTCGCGCACATGCAAACCAAGGGTGACAAGAAATGTATTTCCTGTTCAGGATGCTGTTTTTTCAGACGATTGACAAGGTGCAGTTCGGTACCGATTGCCCATTTGGTCCCCGCTGGGGCTTTTTTAACTGTCTCGATGATCTTGCTGGTCGACCCCGAAATATCAGCGATGTCGTTGACCTCTTGAGGACATTCGGGATGAACCAGGATCTTGATCCCTGGAAACCTTTCCCGAAACTGATGCACATGGACCGCTTGGAACATCTGATGGACCGAACAGTGCCCTTTCCAAAGGATGACCTTTGAATCCTCGATCGCTTGTCGGGCGTTACCTCCAAGTTCCTCTTCGTGCGGATTCCAAACCGGCATCTGCTCGTTGGTAATACCCATTTTCAAAGCTGTGTTTCGTCCGAGATGCTGATCCGGAAAAAAGAAGACGCGTTTGCGCTGTGCGAATGACCAGTCCAAAACCGCTTTGGCATTGCTCGATGTGCAGACAATACCACCGTGCTTGCCGCAGAACGCTTTCAAACTCGCGGCGCTGTTGATGTAGGTCACCGGCGTCAAATCCTTGGTGTCGATGACCTCGGAGAGTTGATCCCAGGCCGATTCAACTTGACGAATCGCAGCCATGTCAGCCATCGAACAACCCGCAGCCATGTCAGGTAGTACAACCGCAACGCGTTGGTTGTTTCGCTGCTGAAGTTTCTCTGGACGATTGGCCAAGATGTCGGCGGTCTCGGCCATGAAATGCACGCCGCAGAATACGATGTAGCGGCAATCAGGGCTCTCGGCCGCAAGCTTGCTCAGTTGGTAGGAGTCGCCGGTCAAGTCCGCATGCTCGATGACTTCGTCTTGCTGGTAGTGATGCCCCAAGATCAGTAGACTTTTGCCAAGCTTCTTCTTGGCTTGAGTGATTCGTTCACGGAGTTCTTCGTTCCCGAGTTGCCGGTAGGGGGCAAAAGGTTGCGAGGAATCGAGGGTCGCAGTGCTCATGCTAAATCCCCAGGCGTTAGGCTCTTGGTTCGATTGCGTTTGGTGGAATGTGTTTTTTTGGACTATTGCTTGCCGCAGTAGTCGATCGCTGCAGCGATCTCGGTTTTCAGCCGAAAGCGTTCTACGATGCGATCGATATAACCGTGCTCGAGCAAAAATTCGCTGGTTTGGAAGCCATCGGGCAACTCAATCTTAATCGTGGCCTTGATGGTTCGCGGACCTGCAAACCCGATCAGCGCCTTGGGCTCTGCAAATACCAAATCGCCAAGGCTGGCAAAGCTTGCCGCCACACCACCCATGGTTGGATTGGTCAGGACGCTGATATAAAAGCCACCCGAGGAATGGTACCTCGCAAGGGCCGCAGAAACCTTGGCCATCTGCATCAGGGATAAAATCCCTTCGTGCATTCGAGCCCCTCCCCCGGATCCGCTGACGATGATCAACGGAAGGTGATGCTCGGTGGCTCGTTCGATCAGACGCGTAAGGCGTTCTCCGACAACCGAACCCATGCTCCCCATGATGAATGCCGAGTCGGTCACGGCGATCGCCACGCGGCGAGCTCGGATCATCCCAGTGCCGCACAAGGCTGCATCGGTTAGCCCAGTGCGCGATTGCTCGGCAGCCAGCCGATCGGCATAGGACTTTTTGTCGGAAAACCGGAGAGGATCGGTCGGCAAGATGTGCTCATCCTGGGATTCGAACGTCCCATCGTCGAGCAGCTGGCAGATGCGTTCCTTGGCCGATACATAGTTGTGGTACCGGCACTTGGGGCAAACGCTCAGATTTTTCTCGAGCTCCTTGCGGTAGATCGACTCCCCGCAACCTGGGCAGCGAACCCAAAGACCTTCGGGGATACCCCGCTTTTTGGGGGGCGATCCCCCCGGATCGAGTTCGAAACTGGAACTGTCTGCGATGGCCATGGGGTAAG
>JBJTAQ010001109.1:0-1166 GCA_046090945.1 Pirellula sp. | reverse complement strand
TATCCATGCATGTCCATGCCTGCAGGTGCTGCCCCTTGAGAAATCAACGTCTTGTGCGCTGCCTTGTACCCTGGTGAGTCGTCCTGTGAGTCGCCAGAGTCGTCCCCGAACCCACGTTTTTCCAGGGAAAACATCCTGTTTTGAAGTGGAGGTGCAAGATTCGAACTAGTTGAGTTCGAATCGTAGTGGAAATCATCGCTAGAACAGAGATATCGGCAATGCTCGCGACATTCCACGATACATTATGATTAGTAACAGCCTGTCACCTCATCGATTAATTTCTCGGCTCGCAAGTTCCTGATATAATGACGCAGCTTCGGCTCGAGGCTAGCTTGCGTGATAGGCTGCGTTGGTGCGGTCTACAGGTTTTAGGCTTGTCCGTTAAAAAGAAGTTCGTCGAATAAAGCTTGGATTGAAGGGTTTGTCGTGCTAAAGGCCTCGGTTCTTGGTATTACGATGTTTATCGTTGCATCACTGCAAGTTTCGGTTGCAGAGGCTGGGGACGTAACTTTTTTCTATGGATGGGGGTCAGAAATCCATACGATCGGCGATGTCGAAAAAGATTCCCTGATTGGCCAAGAAATGGGTGACAAGCGACTCTCTGTTGCTCATCAATGGGAACAGCTTTGGCTTGCAGTACCTCTATGGTGTTCGGGCAGGCAATTCATAATCCACGAGAAAGTAGACTACATCACAGATCAGACTAAGGTATGGGTCTTGAAAGATCAGTCGCCGAAAGCGATTTCGAAGTTAACTGGAGTTCCAGAGTCCGAATTAGCGTTTCCTTTTTACGCTTATATTCCAAACGGCTGGTTGATCCTAGGCGGCATCGCATTAATCGTGCGTCTTATTTCCGGTCGGTCGCCAAATAAGGAATTCGCGAAACTCATTCAGGATGACCGTTACAAGCGCGCACTTGAGATCGTGATGACACCAATCACTTCGATTTCTGAGGATACTGAACCTGCAAACGAGGTCTCTGACGTCGAGGAGCAAGTAGCGGTACAAAACCGTTATGTCGCTGCGGTCACCTATTTAACATCACAAGGTATCTCCGAATCAAATGCCGAAAGGAATTTGCAATTTCTTATTGGATATATCAATAGCCGTTCCCAACTCGAGAGTCAGTTACGGAAGTAGGTCCGTCATCTTTCGACGGAATCGGT
>JBJTAQ010001108.1:0-8218 GCA_046090945.1 Pirellula sp. | reverse complement strand
GTGATTCGGGATCGCGCGTGCGCAGGATCAATCCACCATTACCGATCAGATCGTAGGTGATGGGAATCTCACCAACCGATTCTAGCTTGCTAGCTAGTTTCTGGAGCATGCGAAACTCTGCGGGGCGGCTCGCCGCAGGATGCTCATCAGTTATTGTTTGTTGAGGAGTGAACCGTCCAACCGGGATCGCGACGGAAGCCTCGTCCCGAAACCAATCCTCGCTTGAAAACGAAGTGCTAGTCCATTCGGGAAAGCGAATCCGAATCTGGCTCTCAGTCTTGTCAGCCAACTCGCTAAATTGCCCGACCCCATCGCTCCAACGTTGACTCAGAAACTGCTGAGAACGGCGAAAAGCCTGGTTCAAGGAATCCAATTGCGAATCTGCTTTTCGCTGGAAATCTGCGATCGCTTGGCTTTGGTATCGTTTCAATTGTTCCAGCTTGACCGGGTACTCCTTGTTGAACAATGCGATCGCCTCGCCTCGCTCCTGAGCACGCTGTTGCTTGTCCCTTGCGGTGGATTCCAAAGCGGCTGCTTTGTTAGCTTGATAATCCAACTCCACCTGTTTCAGCAACTGCCGATGCTTGTCGCGAGCTTCCGAAAGGGCGTTCTGATGCTTGTCGTCAAGTTTCCCTAGCTCTCGCTTGAGGGCCGCTTCGGCGATCGCCCGTCCTCGCTGCAGTAATTCCAGGAGCGCGCGCTCCTCGGCAAGGACGCCCTGAAGTGCTGTACGGATCGATCGACCAACAAGCGGCAAGGCGATGATGTATAAAAGGATGGGGAACAGAACCGAAGCAAGTAGCGAGGAGGTTCCGAGGATCAAAGGCGAAAGCTTTAGAAAATAGGCGATCGAAAATGCGATACCCCCGGTGAACAAACCAAACAGTACCAGCAGAGGTATGCTCACAACGGTCGCGGTCTTGTTGGATTGCATGATTTGTTTTTTATCAAGGTAACTCGACTTGATCGTTTCGTATTCCTTGGCCATGCTGCTGAGCGATTCGACATGATCCAAAGATCTAGGAGGGACGGTGCCAGTGATTTCGGGACTCGTTGCAGTCGAACTGCCAGTCTTCAATGAAACCCAATCCTGGACCTCCGTTCTGAGTTCATCCAGCGCCGTCTGCTCTGCATCAAGTTTGGCAAGCGTCTGATCGCGGGTCTGCCGGGCAGCTAAACGGCCCTTCTCAAACTCGGCTTCAAGCCGCGCGCAAGTTTTCGAGTAATCCGACTCCTGCTTGGCCTCTGCGTCCTTGCGTTTCGCCTTGAGCGTCTTGAGCGTCTGCTTCTCCCACTGGGATTTTTCCAAGGTTGCCAATTCGGCTTTTCCTAACGCTTGGTCAATCTGCTCATCCCATTCTGTCTGAAGATCATGGATTTGTAAGCGATACTTCGACGCATCTTCTGCGGCTTGCCTGCGACACTCCTGTTGTAAACGCTCGACTTGGTGCGACAGTTCCAGCGAGTCTACCGCAAAGGAGTCCGAAAGTTTCCTCCAACGCGTCGCCAGTCCTCGAAGCTGCTTGATTTGAAGTTCAAGAAGATGACGCCCTTGCGCCGCTCCGTAACGTTGGTCCGACAAGGATCGATCGCCCAAGGCATCGGATTCTAAAGCATTTGGCATGATCGACCTTCTACTTACAACTGTTCAAAGTAATTGACATTAAGTGTACTCGATTATTGTGCATCTAAACTAGCTTCTATGTCGCCCGCCCTGTCAGGTCTATTGTGAACCTGTGGGTTGTTTCATTACCTGGGTTTTCGTCGAAACACGACCGACGGTGTTGACGCTGTGCACGCTGAGGTTCCTAGGGGGATTGTCTCCGGCCGCATCTGCTGAGGTTTTGAGTTGATACTGCATTTGCATGAGCGGTTGCGGAGGCGTGTCGCTGTACTGCAATCCCTGGAAAACTTGGCGTCCAAATGGGTTGAGGTTCTTATCCGGTACTCGGCCGATTTCTTTCCCGTCAAGCTCGATCACAAAATATGCAAGCCCGCTTTCTAAGTCCGCTTCGCAGGCCCACTGAAGCGATTCGCCATTGAGAACCAAATCCGTTGGTGCCGGGGGAGGTGTTTCATCCGCAACCGACGAGTCCTTGCTGTATTGAGTCCAAAGCTTTGCAAACCTTTCGCTGGGTAACCAAGACCATTTGAGGGAATCATCGATCGTCGAATTCGCTTGAGCTGAGACCGGCGTATCACTTCCATGGGATACCAACCAAGCTTGAGTGGCATTCATAGGTTTCATTGGCTGTCCGGGTTGATCGGGCAACCGCTGCTTGAGGCATTCATCGAGCCACGGGATTGCGAGGTAACGCTGATTGCCACACTCGTGGCTCGTCAATGGATCAACCGAAGTGGCAATCAATGCACCGCGCGATCTGAGATTGTTGAAAAATTCTAGGTTGGCGGGCCAAACCGATCCAAATCGCTCGTCTTGGACCGTCACACCCTCTTTGGTACCCACATTGCACATCAATGGAACGCTCAATACTCCGTCATGGATCGAGTAGTTCTGAATGTTTCCCCTGGATGCAATGGGTTCGACTAAGGGTACGCCCGAACGAAGCCAAGCGGCCACGGTCCGCTGAGGATAGAGCATCGCCATACCACCACACCAATGACCTCCTCCGCTGTGTCCCCAAAGTGCCCATGGAACTCGGGTTAGTTCTCCCTGCCCAGTCGCCTGGGCAAGCATATCCAGCGCTCTGAGAAACGCCTTGGCCGATCCTTTTCGAGGGTCACACCACATCTGGCAGTCCGCCTTTTCAGGTTGCTCGTAAACTGGCGATAGAAGTGCGCAGTGATGCTTCTTGGCCAGAGCCTGCCAGTGCAGATCATAAGCGCCGGTCAACCCTGATTTGCAGGAACCCTCTCCGCAACCATGCTGGTGCACAACGATTCCTCGTAATGTATCAACCCCAGGTGGAATCCAAATGGTGAAGTTCGCCCCGTAGATCAATTCACCTGATTCCGAAGAAGGCTCTAGGCGAACCCTAAAATACGGGGGTTTTGCCTCCGGGAATACATCATAAGGTTGGTTTTGTCCCATGGTAGAAACAGGTGTCCAGAAACAAAGCAGCCAAAATATCGCAGCCAAAAGACAGTCGTAAACGGCCTTGCGGGCATGCGACTTAGCACTTACCCCCACAAACCGCGATACTTGAGATATTGCCATGCTAAAAAGCCTCGTTTTGTGGGTTTGGGAAGACCGCTAAAAGCTTGCCGATTGGGAGGTCTGTGACTATTGTAGCATCAATCACTTCGGGCCTTGGGTCAATAAGGCTACCTCCAGTTCCGTCCTCAGATATGAAAATGAATATCAAGGTTTCACAGGTTGTGGAGCCTAAAAGATTGCTCGCATTGGGCAACGATTGGAATCGCATTTGCAGCACGACCCCAAACGGTAGGGGGATGCCGACGGGTTCTTGGGATATGACGTTTCCCTGGATGCTCGGTTGGCTGAGTGAAGTGCCCGAAGATAACAGAGATTTTCTAGTACTTACGGCTCAGTATGGATCCGAACTGATCGGAATCTTACCCCTGTTGATCCAGGAAGGTGCTCATGGGCGGGAAGTGTCGCTCATCGGCTCTGACGGATGTTTCGGCGATTGCAAAGGTATTCTGGCGAGCACTCAAGATCAGGAGCAAGTGGGTGAAGCTTTTGGCGGTTTTTTCGCCAAAGAATGGATCAGCCAGATCTCCAGAATCAACTTTCAACGCGTTTCGGAAAATCAGACCGGACTTCACGCCTTCCTCAACTCCCTGGTATCCAACTCCGCCTGGATCGCTTCGAGCCGACCAGCAACCGCTTGTCGGTTCGTCTTCAGACCAAAACAAGGGCCAGATGGTGAACCGATCTGGCCACTTGCATCTCGCAGAACCATCGGCTTGGTAAGGAAAGCATACGAGAGCAATTTGTTTGAATACTCAGAGGCCGGCGAATCTACCGACAGACAATTGATCATCAAGCAAGCGATGGCGATTCGAGGGATGCTCAAAAATGATTCGCCCGACCTGCGAAAACGTTTCGGTGCAATCCCGATGACTCAGCGGATAATCGATTATCGGTTTGCACCGAGAACTGCATCGACGTTATCCCAAGTTGGTGAACTCGGATCGTGCACGATCCATTGGAAGAGCAATCCGATTGCTGGCGCTATGTTCATCGATTACGGTAATGCCAGGACAGTCTTCTGGATGGAGGTTCGTGTCCATAACGATCAAGAGCAATTGGTGTTTTGGATGCTATTTTCCAAACTGGTTCGCTCGGCTCTTCGAAAGGGACTTCAAGAAATTCAGATTTCCACCCAATTCGGGCCAAAAGCACTTGGGATGAAGAATGAAGCTGCCAAGGTTTGTACGATCCAAGCCGCTCCAACTTCGGAACAGCCGACAATTTCCAACGAAAGCGATTTACTCGAAGCAGCTAGCGTCGACCAACTGGTTTGAATCGACAGGCTCAAGCCCAAGGGTTAGGGGGCATAAATGAGGTATTTCTGTCGGCGCTGTTGGAACTCGAACAGTCCCTCTCGCAATCGATCATCAAATCTTGGATCCAAACCTCCGTCGAGTATCGCGTCCCGAACCGTCTGATTTCTCAGCAGTGTGTTGAGGTTTTTGATTTCCCAGTTTTCTGGATAGAGTCGACGCAGCGCCTTGGCTATCGCCAAGCCCACAGCAACGCTCTCGTAGCGTTCTCGATCCGTGATGATTAACTCCACGCCTCCGCAGACTGCATTCGCATGCTTGCTCGATTCCGGCGTAAATTCAATCGGAATGAAGACAACGCCTGGAAGTTCGGCTCGATAAAGTTCCTGTGCTAACTCCTGAGGCTTGATCCAAGGTGCCCCGACGACTTGGAATGGTGTGTCGGTGCCGCGTCCAACCGAAACATTTGTCGACTCGATCAAACCTACCCCGGGGTACAAAAATGCTTGAGTTAAACTCCTCATGTTCGGCGACGGATTAACCCAAGTCAGACTGGTTTGGTCCCAGGTCATCCCACGCCTCCAACCTTCGCATGGCACAACGGTCAAATCGAGATCGAGTTTGAGCTCATCGCGGAACATCTTAGCCAACTCGCCGATCGTCATCCCATGCATGACCGGAAGCGAATGAAAAGCAACGAAAGCTTCTTGGCCTTTGTCGAGCATTGGACCACTGACGGTCAGGCCGCCGATCGGATTCGGACGATCTAGGACAACAAACTTTTTGCCGTTTTCCGCCGCCGCCTTCATCGCCTCACCCATCGTTGATACATAGGTATAAAACCTTGCCCCGATATCTTGGATGTCGAAGACAACAGTATCGATCTGACTGAGCATTTCAGGTGTTGGCTTTCTTGTTGCTCCATAGAGGCTGTAGATCGTAAGCCCGGTCGTTTTGTCTTGCGAATTATCGACTTTCGGTATATCGAGCTTGCCCTCGAATCCATGCTCTGGACTGAACAATGCCGCCAACGTAACGCCCGGTGCTTGGCTGAGAACCGTTACCGTATTGACTCCTTCAAGATTGCGTCCTGTGTGATTGGTGATCAGTCCTACGCGTTGACCTTGCAGTATTCCGAACGATTGCGATTCAAGAACGTCGATTCCATTTCGGACCGAAGCTCGCTCGAAAAGGACTTCAGCTTTCTGGGTCGCATTCAAATCTCCGAAATGACTTACGACCTGATTGGCTATCTTTCCCGCGATGGGATTGACCAGTCCCTTGCCGTCGGGATGCACTCGGTTGCTTAAAAAGATAAAAAACAGATCGGTTCCCGGGTCGATCCAAAGCACTGTGCCTGTAAAACCACCATGCCCAAAGGCTCTCTCGGTAAACAGATCTCCTCGGTTGACCGAATATCCCGAGCGTTTGTCCCAACCAAGTCCGCGAACGCCATTGGGGACCAGGTATCCTTGAGTCATCTTGGCAAGCGTCCAGGGGGCCAAGATCCGAGGTGCTAATTTATCGTCAGACTTTCTCAGTGGACCTCGGATCGTTTGCAACAGATTTACGGCGTAGAGTGAAAGATCGTCCAATGTGGAGAAAAGCCCTGCATGCCCTGCGACACCGCCAAGCTGATAAGCTCTCGGGTCGTGAACTTGGCCTTGCATCCATTGTTCGCCCCTTTTTTCGGTTGGGGCACTTCGCAACCTTAACGACTCATTCGGTAAATACCCAGTGTCGGTCATTCCCAATGGTTCGAAGATGTTCTCGCGAGTGTACGCGTCGAGCGTTTTACCCGAGATTCGCTCGACCAGTTTTCCCAGTAGGATGAAATTGACGTCCGAGTATTTGAAGGCGGTGCCGATCGGCGCAGATAAGTTTAGGCCCAAGATTTTTTGCCATGCCGCTTCGGGGCCGTCGAGATAGTCGGCTAAAGGATTGTCGGGAATAAGTCCACTGGTATGAAGCAATAGATGCTCAACGGTAATCGGGTCCTTGTCGTTTGCGGAGAATTCCGGAAAGTACGCAGACACCTTGTCTTTGAGTCGCAGCTTTCCCTGTTCGATCAGTTGCATGATCGCTGTAGCGGTCGCGACCGGTTTGGTGATCGATGCCATATCAAAGACCGTATCAAGGGTCATGGGGGTCGCTGGATCCAGTGACTTTTGACCAAAGGCTTTCTGGTAAAACAGTCCGTCGCGATTGCCAACGCCGACAATGCATCCTGGCATTTTGGAATCAGAAATACCTTGCTCCACCAACTTGCGAACTTGCTCATCGAACCGTTCAACACGCTCCGTGATGACAGCTGCGATCTCCTGAGCTTGTCCACTGGGCAACGAAGTCAACAGGATCAGGAACAACAGGCGACCTAAAGACTGGACTGGCGAGAGTTTGATCATGATTTCGGGTTTTTGAAAATGGGCAAGTAAGCCAGGAAGCTTGCGGTGCTGAACGTTACTAGGGAACCGATGCACGAGAGCCAAGGCCATGAGATGCGAATGTTATCCGGTCGATTCAGAATGAATTGAATCCAGATCAGTACCCCTAGTCCGATGATCCCCCCTGCAATCGCTGCACGTTGGCCGACATGAGCTTCGAATAGTCCTAGGAAGAACCAACCGAGTAGAACTCCTGATGAGAAACCGGCGATCGTCAGAGCGTTGGTAACAACGCTGTCGGCGAATGTGCTTGCCCAAACACCAATTCCTATCTGGATCAAGCCGAAGATCAATGTAGCAAGTCGGGTGAACCACAATTTAGAGGATTCGCTCGGCTGATGCTTAAGTCCCGAAAGCCAAAGATCGCTATAAGCTGAGGAGGCCGAGGAGGATAGGGAACTCGAAAGCGTCGACATCGTTGCTGCAAGGATCGCGGCAAGCATCAGGCCTATGAGTCCTGTATTTGGTGGGAAATAGTGCGTGATAAAATGCGCGAAGACTTTATCGTTGGCAATTCCCTCGGGAAGCGGTTTATCGACGTGGAAAGCACCAAGAAGGGTTCCAATCCACAAGACCAAAGCGAATTGAAGAAAGACAAAGATACCGCTAGCCAAGATCGCCGCCGTTGCGTGTCTCTGATTCTTGGCACTCAAATACCTTTGCACCATGATTTGGTCGGTGCCATGGGAGCCGAGAGACAAAAATGTACCCCCGACTAGCCCAGCGAAAAGCGTATATGGCTTGCTGAGCGACATATCCCAATCGATCCAGCCCCATTTTCCTGTTGCGTCCATATAGCTTTGGTAACTCGCCCAGCCATGAGGTAGCATGCGGACTAGCAGTATCGCAGCGACGATGCAGCCGGAAAGATAAATGATCAACTGGATACAATCGTTCCAAACCACCGAACGCATGCCCCCAAAATAGGTATACATCAGAGTCAGCAGACCGATCGCAAGAGCGCTTGGGATAATCGGCCAGCCGACCAGTTGCTGCAATACCATCGCAGCAAGATACAGCCGCAGGCCGTCTCCTAGGTTCCTTGTGACCAAGAAGAGCATCGATGCCAACCGAGTGGTCACCGTGCCAAACTGCTTGTGCAGTATTTCATAGGCGCTGACGATGTTGCCACTGAGGTAGTTCGGCAGCAGGAAATAAACAACAATCACTCGGCCCAGGATGTATCCTAGCGCTAATTGCAAGAATGCGAATCCGGTTGCACCGAATCCTATCCCAGGAACACTTAGCACCGTCGCAGCGCTGGTTTCCGTGGCGACGATAGATCCAAGAATCGCCCACCAAGGCAAATTGCGATCCCCTAAAAGATAGCTCTCAACCGAGTT
>JBJTAQ010001107.1:0-2756 GCA_046090945.1 Pirellula sp. | reverse complement strand
CTTGGGCGCAGGGACATTGGCTTGCTCTTGGCCGGGGGGATCGATTCGTTGATGAGTTGGGCCGACAGCATCCAGATCCGCCAGTTCACCCAGGTATTTCTTACGAACCTGAGGGTTTCGACGAACCGTATCTGGATCTCCCTCGCAGAACACTTTCCCTTCGTCGATAACATAGCAGCGATTGACGCTTTTGAGAATCTCTTGGGCATCGTGATCGGTGATGAGAATCGAGATCCCGGCCGATCGGAGTTGATGAATAATCGGTCGCATGGATTGGACGGTCACTGGATCGACCCCCGCATAGGGTTCGTCGAGCATGATGATTTTGGGATTTGAGACTAGGCAGCGTGCGATTTCCAGGCGTCGGCGTTCACCTCCGGAGAGGGTTGCTGCTTTGCTGTCACGGATGTGGGTGATGTTGAGCAGTTCCAGTAATTCCTGGGTGCGTTTGCGGCGATCTTTCCAGGATTGACCGAGCATTTCCAGGATAGCCGAGATGTTTTGCTCGACCGTGAGCTTCTTAAAGACGCTTGGCTCCTGGGCCAAATATCCCATGCCCCCATCGCGAGCTCTGAGAAACATCGGCCAGTGCGTGACATCTTCTTCACCGAGAAAGACCTTACCGCGGTCGGGCTGTACGAGCCCACAGGTCATACGAAAGGATGTGGATTTTCCGGCCCCATTCGGGCCGAGCAGACCGACGATTTCACCCGATCCGACTCGGAACGAGACCCCTTGGACCACTTTGCGGCGGCCGTAGGTTTTTTCTAACTGTTCGACACGTAGAACATCCATGTTCTGAGAGCATCCTTATCGAATCAAGCCGATGCGTTGGAAATTGGGAATGAAAGGAAGTCGCCTGATCAAGGGGATCTTGTTGGGATACCAGGGGTGAGGCCAAAAGACCATCACAGCTCGACCGATCATGAGTCGGCCCGGTTGGCCTGTTTGGTCGAAACGGCTCCACATTCGTGCATCCGAGGAGGCTTGGGTGTTATCCCCCATGGGGAAGTAGTAATCGGGCCCGAGTTTGAAGATCAAGCCCTCGGTCGAGAATGTCGGTTGGTTGTTTCCCTGGGCTATTCTGTATGGATCTTTGGTGTTCCTAACATTGATCGGTTCGTCGTATCGGCTCGAGAGACTTCCGCCTGAGGTCGAAGCAGTGTAGAAGATATCGCGGAAGACTTGAGCCCGGGCGACGCTTCCGCTTCCCCCTTGGATACCGATTCCTAGGGGTGCAGCATCGAGCGGATTCTCGGGGGTATGGACTGGCAGATGGCGATAATCTGGGATTGCAGCCGAGATGCTATAACCGCCATCGAGCCCCCAGGAAAGACTCTTGCCATCGACCCAAAGTCGCAAGGAATCATCGACGTTCGCATAACGAATTCGGTGGGAAGAGCCTGCTCGTACATTCGTCTGGACTTGGATTTTATCGACGAAACCATTTGAGGATTCGAAAACAGGGATCGGTTTGCCATCGTAGACCGCCGTCGCGGTGGCGTTACCCGAGTCCAGATCGATTCGGCAAAGGAACTCGACACCTCCTTCGACCAGTATCAACTGTATCGCTTGGGTTCCACTTGCGGTGGTGACTTGCCACTCGCCTGCAAGATCTCCGACCCAGTGGGCTCCATCGGATTCGATTTGGTCGGAGCGACCATTCGGGTAGCGGAACGTCTTCTGGTTGTATGCGGTGAAGTCCGTGATGTATCGAAAATCGGTTGGAGATGTCGGTGGGGCTTGGCTCGAATCCCACACTCGATGCCGGAATCGCAAGACGGATGTAGAGCCCTTAGGGACATCCGCAATGCTGGCGGACCAAGCATATCGGGCTGGATCTGTCTTGGCGATCGGTTGAATAGTCGTCTGCCATTTCGGTGCGGAAGCATCCGATGCGTCTTGCCAATGAGCCGGAACAGTTCCATCGCCGAAGGCCGACGACAGGTGTTGGGTATCGGCAACGGCTTGTAGCGTTGCATTGACAACTCCTGGTGGCTTGCGTGCGATTCGGAATCCATCTTTGGACTCTACGGTTGAAAGACCGACGCCATCCTTCGAGTCTTTGACGTAGATATCTCCGTGCCAAATTTTGATCGTCTCGCCCGGCAGTCCGATGCAGCGTTTGATGTAATTTTGTTTGGCAACCTCGATGAACTTAAAAACGATCACCTGCCAACGTTTGGGGGAGCTCAATGCATAAGCGAGTTTGCTGACGAGAATTCGATCGCCGGAGAAAGTCACGTGATTGGTTGACTTGTCGACGTCGATTGTTTCTCTGGAGCGGCACACCGGGCAGATGGTCTCGACGACTTGTACATTCTTTTTTGCGCCGGTCGTGTTGTCGAACTCTTCGCTTGCGCCGCATTGGTATTGATAACCACACTCTTGACATTGGATGTCTTTGTGGGCGCCCATGAGGGTTGGGGCCATCGAGCCGGTAGGGATAATAAAAGCGTCGGCGACGAACGATTTAAAGAGCAATGCCAGAATGAAGGCGACGGCAAGGCTCTCGAGGGTTTCCCTGAAGACCTGCGGGGGCGGGGTGTCATCAGCGGTCTGCTGGCTCGGATCCGGGATTTTTTTTGGACTGGAGTTCGAAACAGACATTCTGGTGATGTTTGATTTTTGGTGACAAAACAGGGACCGCAAGACGCCGCGATTATAGTTTCTTAATGACCTTCAAGCAGCGCCGAAATCCTAGAAATCGAGCGACAAAGACCGATCGGTTTTTGTAGTGAAAAATAAAAAAGCTG
>JBJTAQ010001106.1:0-2796 GCA_046090945.1 Pirellula sp. | reverse complement strand
CATCCTCGTCACCCATGATGCGCGGCTGGCCGAACGCTGCCAGCAGCGCATCACGCTGGAGGGAGGACGTCAGCGTGAGTGCTGAGCGCGCCTCGCCGCTGGCAGCGCTGCGTCTCGGCGCGCGGGCCCTGCGCCGTGATTTGCGCAATCCACACCTGCTGGTCGTGGCGCTGGCGCTGGTCATTGCCACCGCCGGCATGACCGCCGTGGGAACCTTCACCGATCGTGTGCAGCGAGGGCTCAGCGCGCAGGCGGGTCAGTTGCTCGCGGCCGATCTGGCGCTGGTGTCCAGTCGTGAACTGCCTACCGGTCTGGCGCGCGCAGCGGCAAGGGCGAAGCTTGAAATTTCGCATCAAACCAGCCTGCGCAGCATGATCAAGCATGCCGACGGTTTGCAGATGGTCGAGCTCAAAGCCGTTGATGACGCCTATCCCCTGCGCGGCACCTTGCAGATGGCATCCACCGCCGCGGGTGTTCCGCGCACGACGGACCGAGACAAGACCGAGCCGACGGCGGCCGATGAGGCGCTGCGGCAGCGGGCCGAAAAACTACTGGCAGATGCTTGGGGGAACCTCAGTCTCCAGAGCAGTACCTCAGGGGTGCTCGAAGGGACCAACGATCTGGTCGGACTCTACCTACAAGGGGGCCGACTCGACGAAGCGCTCAAGGTGCTCAACGAACCCACCAAGGGATCGATTGCGATTTTGAAAGCGATACCTGATTCGCCATTGCCTGCTCAACTCGACGCTTATCGATTGAACTTGCAAGCCATGGTTCAATCAGCCGGGCAGGGCCGAGCGGATTTGAGCGCCGAGCAG
This sequence comes from Pirellula sp., assembly GCA_046090945.1. Lineage (GTDB taxonomy): Bacteria > Planctomycetota > Planctomycetia > Pirellulales > Pirellulaceae > JBKCUI01. The sequence continues at coordinate 1,978 of JBJTAQ010001106.1, read as the reverse complement.
ATCGACCAAGCCATCACGACCATGAAGGGTTTGTGCGACAAGGCTGGGGATACGACGATGTTGCCCAAAGCTCTGCAAAATTTGGCTGCCGAGTTGCAAGGCCAACTCGAGGCTAACAAGAATGCCGAGCAGCAGGCAAAGCTCGCCAGTTGCTTCAAGATCTTGATCGAGCAATTGACCGGTGTCAGCGGTGATCCAGCGGTGATCGAGTCTGCCGGGGCGGCGATGATCGTCCTGGCAACCAACATGGAAAAGGTTCCGGCGCTGGCGGCCAAAGCGCCCGAGATGATGGCAACGGCCGAAAAGGCGTTTACCAAGCTATCGAGTCTCTCGCCAGCGGAGTTAGAAAGGATCAAGCGGAAGCCAGAGGAGATCATGCTCAAACTGGCACTGACCAAGCGTGGGGCAAAGAAATACGAAGAAGCCAACAAGCTTTTTATCGAAGCCTTGCAGAAGAATCAGAACAACATCACGGTGCAGATGGAAGCCGCCAGGAACTTGCAGCAGTGGTCAGGTAATAAGGATATCGAAAAGCTCAAGGCGGCGATGCTCGGAGCAGAACCACTTCCAAACAAGAAGAAGCTGATTTGGGGTTGGGGACAGATCGCTCAGGTCACCGCGCGGTACCCGAACTTTCAAAAAGAGTTCTTCGAAGCACGCTTGAACATTGCTCGCTGCCGAGGCTTGATCGGGGATGCAAGCAGCGGAGCGGACAAACAAAAGCTTTACGAGGCAGGGATTACCGACATTTCTCAAACCTACTCGAGGTTCCAGGAACTCGGGGGGCCAGAAAGCCGAAACGAATTCGATCGGTTGCTGCGAGAACTGCAGCAGAAAGCCAACAAGCCAACGACTGGGTTAGCCGGATTGCCCAAGATCGAGGGCGAAGCACCTTCGGATAAGTAAACTCTTTTCGCATCAACAAGACAACTAGTAACACTCTCCCTTTTTTAATAGTCAGCCTTTATGAAGACCCATCGACTTCCAACTGCTGTTGCGATTGCCACCACCATTTTTTTCCTTCAGGGGTTTCAGGCGCTTTTTGCCCAGGATCGCGATCGGGTGTTTCCGATCAAAGGGGCGGCCGTCACTGGCAAGATTGTGGAGAAGAATCGCGATCGGGTTGTGGTCGAGGTTCGAGGCAACAATCAGAATTTCCCCTCGAATGAGATCTTAAGATTGCTCTTTGATGGAGAGCCACCGACCCTTTCGAGGACCAAGGACTTGGTAGCGCAAGGTCAGATCGAGCAAGCGGTCGAGGAGTTCAAGAAAATCGATGCTGCCTCGTTGCCTTCAGAAGACATGAAGCAGGACTATCAATTCCTCCGAGGCTATATCGCGGGGACATTGGCAATTAAGGGGAAAGGTGATCCGAAGAACGCGTTGGGGTTACTGACAAACTGGGTCAAGGACAATGCGCAGTCGTATCTGTTCTATCCAGCGGCCGAGCTGATGGGGGACTTGGCGGTCGCATCAGGCACACCCGATCAGGCGGCTAAGTATTACGGTGGTCTGGCCGCAGCGCCTTTTCCGGAACTCAAGACCAAGGGGAGTTTTTTGCAAGGCAGGGCCTTGATGGCATCGAAGCAGAATGCAGATGCCAAGAGCAAGTTTCAGACCGTGCTTGAGGCCAAGCTATCCGACCCGGTGTCGCTGAAGTATCAAAAGATGGCCAGGATCGGCATCATTCAGTGCGATGCGTTAGAAGGCAAAGCCAGCGAGGCGATTGGGGAGCTTGAGAAGATGGTCGACGAGGGAGACTCGACCGACGGCGAACTGTTTGCTGAATTGTTCAATACTTTGGGTTCCCTTTTCGCGACGGCAGGTAGAAACGAGGAGGCCGTCTTGTCCTACTTAAAAACCGATCAGCTTTATGGGGCACAGAGCGAGCCGCATGCCGAAGCGCTCTACCGCCTGACTCAGCTTTGGACCAAGATGGGATCAGCTCAGAAGGCGGCCGATGCAAAGCAAAAGCTCG
>JBJTAQ010001105.1:0-2384 GCA_046090945.1 Pirellula sp. | reverse complement strand
GTTCGACTCCGCTTGGTTGATCGCCTTGAATCACTTCGTGACGGCTTTGGTGATGCTACCTCTGGTTTTGGGGTCTGGGGTTGAGTTCCCAAGTGGATGGATGTGGGTTTTATTGATTGGCGTGGGCGCTTTGCAAATGGGGACGCCTTATTGGCTTTTCGCGCAAGGTCTTCGGACTACCCCGAGCCACATCGCGAGCTTGATTACTTTGCTCGAACCGGTACTTTTGCCTCTGTGGGTTCACATGGCACGCAGCGGTGATGTAGACTATCGTCCTCCGAGCTGGTGGACTTGGACCGGTGGGCTGATGATCTTGATTGGGCTGTGCATTCGATATTTACCGCGTCGAGCTACGGCAATGCAAACAGCATCCCAGAAAGTGAACGAACAATGACGGATTCTTTGGACAAGCAGCGACAGTCCATGCACGATGCATTCTTTATGGATCGCGATCAAGAGCTATTGGATTTTCTCGAGGAGCAATCGGATTCCCGAGCCGACACGTCGCGAGAGTTGCTGCGTCAGGCAGCCAAGATCGACGATCCGAGGGTGCTCGACATGCTCGAGCGACTTGGAGTCCGTGCAGCAGCCATGACCGCCTTTTCACTATTGCCTCTGGTCCGCTTGGCCTGGGCCGACACGCGCATCTCTCAAAGTGAATTTGCTGCCTTGCTCAAGGCCGCCGAGGACGAAGGGATCGCTTATGGCACCCCATCTTATCGGTTATTGAGTCGCTGGCTTGACGAGCGTCCGAGCGAGAAGATGATCCAAGCCTGGACTGCCTATGCCGAGGCGCTTTCGAACGAGCTCGATCCGGAGAGTCTTGCAGCGATCCGACATGCGACGATCGAAAGGGCACAGAGAATCGCGCAAGCCTCAGGCGGTTTCCTGGGGCTTGGGGATCGAACATCGCACGATGAACACAACGCGTTGCTGGACTTGCAACGCGCGCTGACCAAGAAAGATTTCTAGACCAGAACAAGGACTCTTGCGATGTCATTTTTTGATCGATTCCGAAGAAATAAATCTGCCAAAAAGAAGTCGGTCAATGAATATTCTCCGAGGCACTGCTTTGTTTTGTGCAAAACGGCTGACTCTGCCGACACAGGCAGAGCATCTCGAGCCGTTGAAAAGATTTTCGGCAAATCATACTCGATTGACTGTAGCGACCCGAATATTTTGATCGTGAAACGAGGTAAGGAAACCGTTGGCTTTCTGGCCCACATGCCCGCTCCTATCCCTGGGCAGGAAGCTGAGAGCAATGCCGAGGGTAACTTTCTATGGCCTGAAGGAAAGCAAGAAGCTGGGCTTCATCAGTCCCACGTAATTGCCACAACCGTGGGAGGTGACGAGCGACCGGCGATCGAAGCGGCGATCGAAGTATCCAAACTGGCATTGGTCGCATTGCAGGCCTTTGATGGTTTGGGTGTCTACTGGGGCAATGCGAGCGTTTGCAATTCTCGTGAGGTTTTTGAGACCTTTTGCAAGGGTATGTCCCATGAACAACTACCGATTCCAGTATGGTTGCGGTTCCAATTCATCAGCGAGTCCGAAGACGAGATCGGTATCTATACGCTGGGGATGCAGCAATTCGGTCTGATGGAGATCGAGGTTGATCGCTGTAGCATGGAGCCAGGCGAACTGTTTGAATTCGTATCGAACATCGCCCACTATCTGGTCCAAAGCGGTCCGGTCATCGCCGATGGCAACACCGTCGGCTCCGACGCTGACGAGCAGATTCCAGTAAAGCACTTGCCGAGCATGATCGACGACACCAAGACCGTTTACAAAATTCTATTCGATTGAAGCGGAACTCTGTGGTCCTATGGATCTGGCTTGGACTATTCGAGACCGAAGTAGCCTGCAGGCGGGATGGTTTGGCCTCCGACGATCCCGAGTCCCCGGGTCGGTAGGAATCTAGGTTCGAAGGCGAACTGGAGCGATGTGTTGTCTCGACCGCTGTCGATCCCTAGGCCGATTCGAAACAGAAATGATTCGCCGATGCGAGTCAATCCGATTGTATGGCCATTGCTTCCAGTCGATCCAAAGTCGTATACCGAGCTTCCGACGGCCGCCCACTTGTCGTTCATGCGATACGTCAACGTTGCCGTGAGCAACTTGGCCGATATCGGACCATCGAGATTGGTTAGGCCGAGATAGAAATCACCTCGAAGCGGCCTTGAGATCAGAGTCCCGATCGAGGTGGCTTGCAATCCCCGATCGAACATATCGTAAAAGCCGTCGCTCAGCAGAGTCACTCGGTCGCCAATGTGGTATCGAAACTCGTAGTTCAGTGCACCGAGATTTTCGCCAAAATTGTCGCGATCAGGTTTGCCGAAGTAGATTGCATCGACATCTAGTTCCACGACATCGGCGATCCGCTC
>JBJTAQ010001104.1:0-3358 GCA_046090945.1 Pirellula sp. | reverse complement strand
AGTTGTTCCGCCGATTGGGAGTTCAGGCAAAGTTCTCCAACGGATTCGACCAGGAAAGATGGTGGGAATAGGAAAAGATTGACGAATCCCTCCACCGTCGTCTAACGACCTGAACAGATTGTCCAACAAACTCGCCACTGGAGAGAGACTGTGAAAACCCAAGTTCTCGAATCGATCGAGCAGATCAGCAAGGAAAGGGTATCCACCGAAGGGAATTGGTCATCGCCTGGTAACATCCATCAGAACCAGGTTGATTCGTCCGCGATGGTAAATCGCGTTAGATCCTTGGATGCCGACGAGCGGCTTCTTGATGATACGACCGTCGATCGTCTTGCGCGCGTCCTGGAGACTTACAGCTCGGAAGTGCGCGGTTGGATGGACCGGGACCAGCATGAGGCCAACAAAGGGCGATGGCCGAGTGTAATGACTTTCACACTCTTTGGGCTTGGAATCGCTCTAGCCGGTACGACCAACTACTGGAACTATGGGCGTCAGTTTGCGGACCATGAGTTCGTGCTTTTTAACCTCGCCGGCGCGATGGTCTTTTTACTAGCTGGTATCAGTTTGTTTTACGACCGAAGCGTTCGAGAGATTGGAAGCGATCGGACCCGCAAGGAGTCTGCACGTCGGATTGAAACGATTTCCGACCATATCCGTTCCCTTTCTCAACTGTATCAAAAGTGGATCAACGATTGGAAGTCGCAAAAACAGCAATTGGATCGACTCGAAAGTGCAGTTCGAGAGTACGATTCCCAAACCGTTGCGGCTCAGATCAAAGCGGCTCAGTGGACCAGTCAAGCAGAGGAATTCGGTCGCCATCGCGACCGCCTAGCTGATGAAGTAGAAGCTTTGCAGAACTCGATCGTCCAACTTCAAGCGGACTCCGAATATGCGAAGATGAAGCTTTGCGGAGTCGATTCGGAAATCGATGCCAAGAAGGAGCACTTGGCAGACCTGAAATCTCAACGTGAAAAGACCCGTCGGGAGATTTTGGAACTTGAGGAACAGTCCGCACAAGCGCGCGAGTCATTCGAGCAAGCTCGGGCCGAGTACGAGGCCAATCAACGTCAGTTCCAAAGGGATCAGCAATCGATCGAACGCAGGATCGAGAAACTCAGCGACGAAGCGAACCGGTTGCAAGCCTCCTGCGATTCCTTGGAAAGAGATCGATCGGACTTGCAGGCTGAGCTGCAATCGCTCAAGGTTGAGTTCGAGCGGAACATGGAGATTCAAACGCAATCCCTGTCTGAAGTGACTCAAGCGTTGCAGGATACCAAGGTTGAGAAAGCGTTGGTTGATGAAGCCATCGAATCCAGCCAAGCCAACCTTAGGCAGACGGTATCCACCCAAAAGGAACTGCAAGCCCAAATCGAGTCCTTGCAATCCACCAAAGATCAATTGAGCAGTAGCATCAAGGGTTTGAACGAGGAGATCTCTCAAAAGAGGGAGTTGAACGAGCTGCTCGAGTCGCAGACGAAGGTGCTCATCGAGGATCGAGAACTTCGATGCTCGAAGCTTGACAAGTCGATTGCTGAACTCGACAGCAATCTGTCCGGTCGTCGCGCCGAGTTGATTCAAGCCAGCAGTGAGTTTGAAATGGTTCAAAACAACCATCGCCAACTGGCTGCAGACATCGATCATTTGAATCGTGTCAGAGCGGCTATGGAAACCTCGGTCAACGAATTGACCGATCGATTGGCCAGCAAGTCGACGGACTTCAAGCGGAAATCCGTTCAGGTCAACGAACTCGCTAGCAAGATCGATTCGTTGTCTCAGACGGTCCGTTCGCTCGCCGTCGGAGAAGCGACTCCGAACAACCCAGTCGGTGGTGCTCTGCCAACAGACGATTCAAAAAGCGATCGGGAACCAAAGCCATCGCTACAAGGCCCACATTGGGGCCCGGAGCACATGCAAAAGATGTTGGATCGGATGGATGAGATCGATCGGCTTGCCGAGGACGGCTTGGCATAGGGCTGGCGGGCCTGTTGTTCACTCCGAAGAGTGCTTGGTCGGTGCGAGATACAGTCAACCGATAGATTCGATCAATCGCCAGTCGAACTCGCCTGGCGATTGTCGAGATGCTTTTTGAACCAGTCACGCATGGCCTCGAACATAACTCGGTTTCCATCGTCGTTGAATCCGTGGGCAGCACCTTTGATGACCACTAATTCACAGGGTACCTCTTCTTTAGCAAAAGCGTCCTTGATGTTCTCGCTGTGAGAGATGGGAACCAAATCATCTTTGTCGCCGTGAACCAGCAGGGTCGGTGCATCGACCTTGGAGACTTGGCGCAACGGGGAGAACTCATCGTTTCGATTCGAATCGAACTTCAAGGCTGGGAATTGATCCATTCGTGGATTGCCGGGCGTTTTGTAGGGTGATAAGTCAGTCGGTGGGAAAACGGCTGCCACCGCAGCGATTCGAGGGCCGCGTTTCTTGTCGTTCGCAGTCGTTCCTAGCATGAGCGATAGGTGTCCTCCGGCGGAAAACCCAAAGACTCCGATCTTGGTCTTGTCGATCTTCCATTCATCGGCCTCTTTATCGACATGACCTAGGGCTTTGCGCACATCCTCCACAATCTCCGGAATCACGTACTTGGGACTGCTCCCGTGACGCACCGCGATGATCGTGTAGCCTTCGTCTAAAAGCGGTTTGAAGAAATTCGACATCTGAGCCGGAGGCATCCAAGTCGATACCCAACCGCCGCTGACCATGAACATCAAACCGATGCCTTTGCGTTTGGATTCAGGCTCGAATACATCCATGGTCAATGCCATGCCATCTTTGTGCCCGTACACGACATCCTTGCGAATCTTGGGTAGGTCGTCTTGTGCCCAACCCGCCGCTGCACTTAGCATCCAACCACAAGCAATCGTCAAGTTTATCATCGATCGGAACATGGAATTCTGTCTCCAGGAAGGATAGTTTGAGTCACTATCATAGCAGATCCGACCGAGCGGGCAGAACTAAGCTGTCTCAATATCGGCGACCGCCTCAAGCCCCAACTCCCGGATGCTGATCTCGCGCATTCGGAACTTTTGGATTTTCCCAGTGACAGTCGTAGGGAATTGATCGGTGAATTTCCAATAATGGGGGACTTTAAAATACGCCAGCCGCTCCTTGCAAAACGCTTTGAGCTCCTCAACCGTCGCTTGGTGCCCCTCGCGAAGTGAGACCCAAGCCATCACTTCTTCGCCAAACTTCCGGTCCGGCACTCCGATCACCTGCGCCTCCTTGATGGCTGGATGTCGATAGAGAACTTCCTCGATCTCTCTCGGGAAAACATTCTCGCCTCCCCGGATCACCAGATCCTTGATCCTGCCGGTAATGCGAAAGTACCCGTTGGGTTCTTGCAAAG
>JBJTAQ010001103.1:0-1153 GCA_046090945.1 Pirellula sp. | reverse complement strand
TACCGGGATCGAAAGGAAAAAGCTGAACTCAAGGGCAGCGGTGCGAGAAAGTCCCATGATCTGCGCACCTGCGATGGTGGCCATGGAGCGACTCGTTCCCGGAAACGTGGCCGCAAGGATTTGAGCCGCGCCGATGAAGATCGCTTGTCGCAAACTCATCTGTTCGATCGAATGCGTCTTGGAAATAGGTGAATAAACACGATCGATCCAAAGCATCGCAATGCCACCCAAAAGCATTGCGGCACCGATGACAAAGGGCTTTTCCAAGTTCTCGCCGATGAGCTCATCCATCAGGAAACAGGGTATCGCGGTGACGACAAAACTGATCAGGACCAGAGCAAGTGGGTGTTGCCACCAAACCGGTCGGTCCGTGAGAGCTTGGGAACGGTTGCGAAAAGAGTCCACGAAGGAGCACAGGAACGACTTGATCCTCGGCCAAAAATAGACCACGACCGAGAGAATAGCTCCAAGCTGAATCACCACGGTGAACATTTTCCAGAACTCGTCTTCGAGCTTCATCTGCAAAACGGCACGGGTAAGAACAATGTGGGCCGTCGAGCTTACGGGCAAGAATTCCGTGAGACCTTCGACGATACCGATGAGAAAAGCAACCAAGTAGTCCGACATATTTGTGAGTAGTTTTTTGGACGAAATCGTTGTGGGTAGGACAGCCAAGCGCGAGAAAAACAAAAAACCCGAATCCTATGCAAAGAGCACAGGATCCGGGTCGTTACCATCAAGTTTAGCCTGTTTTGGTGAAATGGTGATTCATTTCATCCACAAGCTGGGGTTGGGACTGCCTGTCTTGAGCAGCCCGCCGGCATACTTAAGACGCCCCACCCCTTTGGCTAGTAGAACAAGGATTCACTAATCACCTCCTTTCGAAACGAGCCAGGCAGAAGACCTCCAGGTTGCCTAGAATCGGAGGAATTCCGCACGGATACGCACAGCTACGATGCGTTTCGTAGCACTTGCCTGAATTGTAACCTGCAAAAGCGCGAATTAAACAGCCGAGGCGCGGGGTATCCCTGAGATTTCCGAGATTTCCTGGGGAACAGGAGCCTTCGGAATCTTTCCAATTTTTCAAACTTCTCTAGTTTACCGGGGGGTCTGTCCGAGCGCTGTGGCTAGGGTCGATTGAATCGCTATGCCT
>JBJTAQ010001102.1:0-1732 GCA_046090945.1 Pirellula sp. | reverse complement strand
ATCGTGTCGAAGATAGAGGAGTTGTTCTCCGACTTGGATGCGGCGGTGGTTGCGTTGGAGCGTGCCAAGGCGAATTTGAAGCGATACCGCGCCTCGGTATTGAAAGCGGCCGTTGAGGGCAAGCTGACGGAGGCTTGGCGTGCTGCGCATCCGAGCACCGAGCCTGCGTCGAAACTTCTTGAGCGCATCTTGATCGAGCGCCGCCAGAAGTGGGAAGCCGACCAGCTTGCCAAGTTCGCTGCTTCCGGAAAACAGCCTCCCAAGAACTGGAAGGACAAGTACGTCGAACCTACACCGCCGGATACGACAAATCTACCGCAATTGCCTGAGGGCTGGAAATATGGAAGTCTTGAGCAACTAACAAGTGCGGCAAGACCTATATGCTACGGTATTCTGATGCCTAAGGAAAACGTTCCTGAGGGAGTTCTTTATGTCAAAGTAAAGGACATGAAAGGAGATCGAATTGATCTGGCAGGACTTCAACGTACAACAGAAGCTATTGCTAACGAATTTTCACGTGCATCACTTAAAGCCGGTGATTGGCTGTTATCAATTCGAGGAACTTATGGACGTGTCGCAGAAGTCCCGATTGAGTTAGATGGGGGAAATATCACCCAGGATACCGCAAGGCTCGATATAACTGTCAAAATAAGCAAAGTTTTTGTTGCTTCGGCTATGCGAGGAACGCTTTGCCAAAACTACTTTAAGCAAGTAGCCCGAGGAGTTGCCGTCAAAGGCGTGAACATTGCGGATGTGAGGCTTTGCCCAATTCCGATTTGTTCATTCGCTGAGCAACTAGAAGTTGCGAATTTAGTCTGCGAGAAGTTTTCTCAAATCGAAATCGCCGAAAAGGAAATCCACCACAGCCTGGTGCGTGCATCGAGGTTACGTCAGAGCATTCTCAAGCGGGCCTTTGAGGGGAAGCTTGTGCCTCAGGATCCCAGCGATGAACCGGCCAGTGAGTTGCTCGAGCGGTTGCGAACAAGCCGACCGTCGATCGAGGAAAACAGCAAGCCATCGACTCGCGTCCAAACCCGTGGTCGGAATGCGAAGTCGAAACAGAACCACGTATCCAACGAGTGAACGGAAAAACATTTACCGGACGGCTTGCGCCGTTCCGCTTCTATTGACGCCGCTTCGCTTACCTTTTTCGATAGACTGCAAAATCCTCTACGAAAGAGTAAACTAGGGTCTCTACGTGTACATTTATGGGCCGGTAGCACGAAGTACACCACTCGTAATCATCACGCAATCATCCCGCAATCAATGCGGCAATCGGCCAAAACCACCATGAGCAACAACGATACCCAACAGATTGTTAACAAGGCTTGGAACTTCGCCCACGTGCTGCGGGACGATGGTCTCTCGTACATGGCCTATACCGAGCAGATTACCTTTCTGCTGTTCTTGAAGATGGCCGATGAGCAGACCAAGCCCCCTTACAATCGGCCACCGATCGTTCCACCCAAGTACAACTGGGATAGCTTGCTCAAACGCGAAGGGGACGAGCTCGAAGCCCACTATCGACACATCCTCGAAGAGCTCGGCAAGCAGCCGGGGATGCTCGGCGAGATCTTCAAAAAGGCTCGGCCAGAGATCCAAAATCCGGCAACGCTCAGGCGATTGATCGTCGATCTGATCGATGTCGAAAAATGGTCTTCGATGCAAGCCGATGTGAAGGGGGACATCTACGAAGGATTGCTTGCCAAAAGTGCCGCTGAGAGTCCCAAGG
>JBJTAQ010001101.1:0-9045 GCA_046090945.1 Pirellula sp. | reverse complement strand
GGTCACGGTTTCCTGCAGGGTCAATTTACCAGCCACAAGCATCGCGACCGAAACGGCTGGATTGAGATGGGCTCCACTGTATTTTTCGCTGCAAAATGCACCGATGTAAACCGCGATCCCCCAGCCTACTGCAATCACAATCCAGCCAGCATCGTTCCCCTTGGTCTTCGGAAGCAGTACGTTGGCCACCACTCCATTTCCAAAGAGAATCAGCAACGCTGTTCCAATCAGTTCTGCCATCCAAGGTGCCATGCGAAAGTTTCCTATTGAAAGAGGGATCTCAATATCCACGAACAACCAAGTGCATTTTAGCCGAAGCGGGGACGGTATTTGGGGTCGATCGCCATATTCCCCAAACGGAATCTCAGATGCGAAATCCATTCCTGTCCACCCTACCTGCTTGCTCTCAGGGGTCGGTACGCGAGATGCTGCTCCGAGTAGTCGCCAGACTCACCACTGGTTAAAGTTAGAGTATGAGTAACAACCCTTTGCAAAATGAAGACCTGCCGATCGCCCAGCAATGCGCTCATAGCTATCGCCCTGCTCCACCTCTAACCCCTGAGCAGCAAAAGAAAAATTGGGCAGCTTGGTACCAAGCGATGGAACTTACCCACGCCATGCTCCTAGCAGGGCTGAGAAACCGAATCGGATCCGATGGAGATATCGAAGCAGCCTTCCGCGAATGGAGCGAGCATCATCGTACGTCCAAATGGGTCAAAAGATAATGCCGCCAAAACTTTTGCTAAACGCCCTTGCTGACCTATACACGCGAATCGAAGATCTAGGCGTCTGTCCAGTGCTCGCTGGAGGATTGGCAGTATCCTATTGGGGACATCCTCGCAGTACACAAGATATCGATCTTGCTGTTGTCGTTTCCAACCTGCAGCGTTTCGAGTCTGACTTACGCGAAATTGGCTTGAAACCTGCGAAATCAAACCACTGGATCGATTTCGGTTTCTTCAGAGTCTCTCAGTGGATTCTGCCACTGAGAGATTCCTGCATCGATTGCAAAATTGACTTCATCAACTCCGATTCCAAGTTCCATACGGAAGCGGTTTCTCATGCTATCACCTGTGAATTCACAGGTGTCGACCGGGAGTTAAAGGTTTTGACATGCGAAGACCTCTTGCTGTACAAAGCCGGGTCAGGACGATTAATCGATCTTGCAGATATCCAAACCCTTTACGAATTGCATCGAAACAACCTGGATCTCGACTACCTTAGAACCTGGGCACTTGAATTGGGATTCCCCAGAGACCTTTTCGAGAAAATCTAAGACACAGGTTTTTCAAGATTTTTCGTGGCTACGAATCCCTTCGAACATGACAACCGAGTTCCTACCCATCAAAACCCCTGCAAGATCAGAAATATTTTCGACACCATCAACCTATCGGCGGCTTAAAACCCGTAATTATCAAACCGACAACCGCCCATGTCGAAAAAATCATAAATGCGATCAGAAAAATCCATGTAATGCCATGTGAAGAATGATCCTCGATATGTGGCGTTCGACGGATAACATCCAGATAGGTTGCCGAAAAGACCGCTCTTCCTTTCTTCGAATAAAGAATGTAATACAAATAAGCCGCAACAATGGTGGTGACTGGAAAAGCTAAAACGGCAAGTATGAACATCAACGGCACCGCATATTTTTTACCCAGCGGATCCAATCTCCTGAAATGCTTGCCCATCTGAATCGTCGCGATCGAAACAAGTACAACCAAAAAGCTGATCCCTGTCCACATCATCCCCTGAACTTGTAATTCCGAAGGCTCAATCCTCGGTGGATACTCATTCTGGGTCCCCGCCCACTGAAGCTTGCCCAAGAGCACCATCACTCCACAGGACATCGTAACAAGAGACATTATTAGTAAGAAACCGCCCATCACCATGCACAGCAAACCTAAATCCTGGACCGTTCTCTCATAATGCAAGTGTTCCTTGCGGACCCTCGCATATTCTTCAAGACTCCATTCAATTTCATCTTTCAACGAGATCGGTTCGGTAGACTCTAAAGGGCGATATGGGTTGTCCATGATGACTTTCCGTGAAGTTTTCAGGTCGATCGGATTGGTTGGGAAGCGGATCTCTTAGGTGATCCACTACATTGCTCGAAGATCTCTTACAAGATCCGCGACAGCATACTTAGCGCTGCGGATGCACTGCGGGATACCCACGCCATCATAGGCGTTTCCGGCCAAGGCCAAACCGGGATACTTCGAGACCAACTCCCGAATCCTTGCAACTCGCTGCACATGCCCAACATGATACTGCGGCATGGCCCGATTCCATCGAATCAATCGCTCAAAATGGGGCACTGTCCTTACCCCAAACAGTTCCCGAACTTCCTCGAAAGCTAACTTCAAGAGACTATCGTCGGGCAATTCCAACAACTCAGGCCTGACCGCACCACCCATGAATACCCGCATAATCACCGTGTCGCTGGGACTCCTACCAGCGTACTTCTCACTCGACAAACTGATCGCTAAACAATTCCGCCTTTCAACCGTCGGCGCAATCGAGCCGAAACAAAAACTCTCAGGTCGAATCTCATCGCGACGGACAGCAAGCACCGCGATTGCTGACGAAGCATACTCGATGGACTCTAAATGATCAGCCAACTGATTATCAAGGGCCCTGAGCAACCCGCCGGCAATATAACTTGGAACCGCCAGACAAACTCCATCGAATTGCTCGATGCGGGCTGAATCATCTCGTGCATCAACCAATCGGAGTTCCCAGAGCGAATCGGGGCGACGCTCAAGCACCTCGACTCGATGATTCAAATGAAGCCTTGGGCCTAGCGGCTCAGCTAGCTTACTAAGCCACCACTTCATCCCTAACTTCGGTGCAGTGAATTGATCGTAGCGAGCTCCCGAGGCTTCACGAGCCGATCGATTCTCGGCACTCTGCTGCCGACGTTTGGCAAACGCAGCACGTATCAAACTCCCATGCTCACGCTCCATGCGCACAAACTGCGGCATTGCTGCTTGCATACTGAGTCGATCGGCCTTGGCGGTGAAAATCCCTCCGACAACCGGCTCGACAAGCCTCTCGAAACACTCTCGACCCAATCTCCGCACCGCAAACGACTCGACACTTTCGTCTTGCCCGTCGCGCTTCGCAGGGATAAACGCCTCCTGCAATACCCGCAATTTGCCAGCTACACTCAAAATAGGGGTCGAGAGAATCGATCCCATGCGAGTCGGCTGCATGAGTGAAAACCCATTCGGGATCGGATACAACCGACCACGCCTTACGACCTGCGCAATGCGATAATCCTTGCTCGGGGAAATGAACTCCGATTCCAAACCCATCTGACGGACCAGTTCCCAAGCGTCCGGCAAGAGCGTAGCAAAGTTATCCGCTCCACATTCGATCAGATAAGGTGCTTGGCTCGGATCGAGCGTGTCGATCACACCACCGATTCGCCCCAGACTCTCAAAGACCTGGACCTCGCGACCCTCGCGCTGAAGATACCAAGCGGCCGCAAGCCCACTGATGCCCGCCCCGACCACCGCGATTCGATTCATTGGCTGATCGTCCAAGTTGTTCTGCTCACCGGAGTGTCGCTGGTGGGAGTCGAACCCACACGACCCGATTAGAGGTCCTTGGATTTTAAGTCCAATGCGTCTGCCATTTCGCCACAGCGACAAGCAACATTCCGACGGAAGCCCTTAAGTTTAGCGAATCGAGCCCATGCAGGGAAACGCAAATGTACCGGCGATTCGTTTGGTTTTATTGGCCTTCCGGCTATAATACCTCCGCTTGTCGCTCACTAAAATGGTGATGCCAGCGACGGCTGGCCGATAAATCCTCCAAACCAACCGGCTACCCTCCCGATCCCCTCAAATAACCTTCATGATTCCTGCTTTTTGGATCCTGCAACCGCGAAAGCCCTACCTAGGGCTTTTTTGCCTGCTTGCGATCTTCCTAGACACAGAGATCCTCGCTCAGGATCCCAAACTCGATTTTTTTGAGTCAAAAATCCGGCCCGTGCTCGTCGAGCGGTGCTACGAATGCCATAGCTCACAGACCAAAGCAGGCGAACTGGGGGGAAAACTCCGATTGGATTCAAGCCCAGCCATAGCCCGGGGAGGTTCCCTCGGACCTGCAATCCTCGCAGGGAAACCCACCGAGAGTCTCCTACTAAAAGCCATCGAGTACAACGACTCGGGCTTCCAAATGCCCCCCGACGGAAAACTCTCCGACCAGCAGATCGCTGACTTCCGACAATGGATTGCCGACGGTGCCTTCGATCCTCGCAAAGAAGATACACCTGCACCGACCGATCCAGGAACTGATATCGCCAAGAAGTCAGCATCGCACTGGGCCTACCAACCCCTGCAAGTCCCACCGGATGTCCCTTCGATCGGAGATCTGGGCCCAAACTCCGACAGCATCGATCGCTCGATCGCACACAAACTCGCCAGCAAAGGACTGAGCTACTCTCCTCAGGCCGATCGCCGAACACTCGTTCGACGACTCTACAACGATCTGCTCGGATTGCCTCCAACCTACTCGGAGCTTGAGCAAAGCATTCAGAACCCATCAGAAGACTGGTACGTGCAACTCGTGGATTCCCTTCTGCAGTCCCCTCACTTCGGTGAAAGGATGGCACGTCGCTGGATGGATGTCGCTCGGTATGCAGACAACAAAGGATACGTCTTTCAAGAAGATCGAGAGTACCCCAATGCGTACAAGTACCGAGATTGGCTAATCCGATCTTTCAATAACGATCTACCCTACAACGAATTTTTGCGGCATCAACTCAACGCCGATCGACTCGACCCTGAGAACAAGGCAGGCAACCTCGATGCGATGGGGATGCTGACACTCGGACGTCGCTTCCTGAACAACCCTCACGACATCGCTGATGATCGAATCGACCTAATCACTCGTGGACTCATGGGGGTTACGGCCGCCTGTGCACGCTGCCACGACCATAAATTCGATCCAGTAAGCATGGCGGATTACTACTCGCTCCACGGAGCGATGCTCGGCAGCAACGAACCAGGAGGCGAGCCATCGTCGATGCGGCTGGTCGATAAACCGGACCAAAGCCCGACCAAGATCCTCTTGCGAGGGAATCCGGGAAACCCTGGACCCGAGGTACCTCGCCGGTTCTTTGGTTTCCTCGCAAGCCACGTGCCAGTAGAAATGAAAACCGGTAGCGGACGACTCGAACTGACCGAAGCGATCGTCGATCCCAAAAACCCGCTGACAGCTCGTGTTTATGTCAACCGACTATGGGGTTGGATCTTCGGCATCCCACTGGTTGATACGCCAAGCGACTTCGGCATACGATGCGATCCTCCAACGCAGCAGTCTGTTCTCGACTCGCTCGCCTGGGATTTTATCCAACAAGGCTGGTCGACTAAAAAACTCATTCGACGGATGGTTCTGAGCCGCACCTACAAGCAGCAGAGTTTCCATCGCGAGGATGCCTTTGCAATCGACCCTGAAAATCGTTTGCTCTGGCGTGCCCAACGCAAACGGATGGATTTCGAATCCTTGCGAGATGCACTGCTGCTTGCCACCGGACAACTCGATCCTGCCATAGGTGGACCAAGCGTGAAGATTACCGAAGCCCCCTTTCCTAAACGACGCACCGTGTATGCCTACATCGACAGGCAAAATCTACCTCAGCTCTTTCGAACCTTTGACCTTGCAAGTCCTGATGCCCATGCACCAATCCGACCTCAGACCACCGTCCCGCAACAAGGGCTGGTCCTGATGAATAGCGAGATGGTCCTCTCGATGCTCGGGTCGATCGGTCAGCAGACATCCGCCCTGGGAACCGATGCGGGAATCGACGCCCTCTTCACGAGAATCCTTGCACGCCCCCCTGCCCCATCCGAGAAACAATGGCTCCTGGAGGTCCTTCAATCTACCCAGGACTCTGCCCCTGATCTACCCGAAAGCCGCTGGTCATACGGCACCGCAAATTTCAACCCGGAATCCGGGCAAATCGAGAACTTCCAAGCTCTTCCTCGTTTCCACAAAAAACGCTGGCAAGGTAACGGCGATGAACTACCAGATCCCCAGCTCGACTGGGCATTCCTAAGCTCCACCGGTGGGCATCCAGGCGGGCGACTCGATCAGTCCGTTGTGCGACGCTGGACAGCCAAAGAATCGGCCGACCTGCGTATCCGAGGTTTAGTCCGTCATCCGGCCGAACAAGGCAACGGCGTGCGGGTTTCCATCGTGCTGCGCGGCAAAGAAAAACTCGGACAATGGACTGTCCTGCACGATAGCTCTCCGACCCATCTAGATGCGATCCACGTCGAACCAGGCGATACCATCGACTTCGTGACCGATAGCAACTCCGACGCAAACTCAGACACCTTCGAGTGGAAAGTTCGAATCCTGCCCCCCGATGAAAATCGATCGAAAGGCAATAGCGAACGCGATTTCCGAGGCGACTTGGCCAAACCGCTGGGTCTGTGGGAACAAGCGGCCCAAACGCTACTGCTGACCAACGAATTCTGCTTCATCGATTAAACGACAACCTGACCAAACTCAGCAAGCACCCCTTATACGTAGAGAACGGCTATCATGAGCGATGACCCAATGCCTGCTGGCTTTATCCCTTGGTCCCGTCGAGAAATGCTCCAGCGAAGCGGTTTTGGCCTAGGGGCCATCGCGCTCAGTGGCCTGATGCAAACGTTAGCCGCAAGCGAAACTTCGCCAAACCCGCTGCTACCAAAAGCACCCCATTTCCCGGCCAAAGCCAAACACCTGATCCATATCTTTGCCAACGGTGGGCCCTCTCACATCGATACCTGGGACCCCAAACCAGAGATTGCCAAGTATGAAGGGAAAGAACTGCCAGGGGAAACCCCTCGAACCGAACGCAAAACCGGAAACCTGTATCCCTCGATTTTCAAATTCAAACAACACGGTCAATCAGGACTCTGGGCCAGCGAACTGTTTGATAAGACCGCCAGCGCCCATGCCGACAAACTCTGCGTGGTCCGATCGATGCACGCCGATGTACCCAACCATGAACCCTCGCTACTGTTGATGAATTGCGGTGAACCACGATTGGTTCGACCAAGCTTCGGTTCGTGGCTGACCTATGGACTGGGCACCGACAACCAAAATCTACCCGCATTTATCGCCATGTGCCCAGGCGGGTATCCAATCCAGGAATCTCAAAATTGGCAAGCTGGATTTCTGCCCGGAATCTATCAAGGAACCTACATCGACACCAAACATGAGAGCGTGGAGAAACTCGTTGAGAATGTCGTGAACCGCAAACTATCTCGCAATGCTCAGCGCCGCGAACTGGATATCATCCAACGCATGAATGCTGAACACATCCGCACTCGAACCAACGACCCGATGCTCGAGGCTCGAATCCAATCGATGGAGCTTGCCTACCGCATGCAGGAAGAAGCTATGGATGTCTTCGATGTATCGAAAGAACCTCAACACATCCTCGATATGTATGGACCTGGAGTCCAAGGACGCCAAATGCTCATCGCCCGGAAACTTATCCAACGCGGAGTGCGCGTGGTCCAACTCTGGCACGGCCAAGGCCAACCGTGGGACAACCACGATAAGATCTTCGAAGGTCATAAAAAACTAGCCGGGGAATGCGACCAAGCGATCGCAGCTCTGCTTACCGACCTCGAACAGCACGGTCTGCTCGAGGAAACACTCGTCCTCTGGGGAGGTGAATTCGGCAGGACTCCCACCGTCGAGTTGCCTCAAAAGGGGGCCAACGAAGGAACCATCAGCGGCCGAGATCACAACCATTACGGTTTCACCGTCTGGCTCGCCGGTGGTGGAGTCAAAGGGGGCCAAGCCTACGGGGCGACCGACGAGTTCGGGTTCAAGTCGGTAGAGAACCGTGTCCATGTCCACGACTTGCACGCAACCATGTTGCAACTGATGGGCTTCGATCACACTAAGCTCACCTACCGGTACGCCGGTCGCGACTTCCGACTCACCGACGTGCACGGGCGAGTCATTCCCGATTGGATCGCCTAACGGTCTACTTGTTCTTGCGTGGCCTAAATGCGTCGATCCACGAGAGGAATGGGATCACATAACGCGTCTGCACCCAAACTTTTCCCTGACCGGAAAAACGGCATACGAGCCCCTCGCCGCTGAAGAACAGTCGCTTGATACCGCCACCACGCAACCCCGGAAGAACGCTGACTCGGTACTGAAGCGTATCCTCAAAAGCTACGATGTACCCGGTGTCGACGATGTAATCTCCCGTGACATCGACCTCAAGGATCGCTCCGTAGGAGTTGAAGAACACATCTCCAGTCCCAGTGGCTTTGAGAAGCACCAATCCCTCGCCACTGAAGAAACCTTTGGCACCCTGCCACTTGCCACTGATGTCAACCCCTTCGCTATTGGCCATGTAAGCGCCGCGTTGCAGATACAGCGACCCGCCAGTTAATCGGTAATGCTGTGTATCCCCAAGGTGCCCAGGCGCAAAAAGCACCTCGCCAGGCCCATTTTCAGCGCTAAAGGTGTTGACGATCATGCTCTCGCCACCCATAAGCCGCCCGAGCGACTTCAGCGCCCCACCCTTAAAACCCGCCTTGAGCTTAAGATTCGGACTCATGGCTGCCATCGCAGAAGGCTCCGCGTAAACCTTCTGACCTTGCTCCAAGGATACCTTTAAAAGCGAAAAGTCAGGTCGCAGTTGAATTTCATATTGTAGGTTCGATGTCATGATGTTTCAGATCCTATTTAGGCTTGAGTTTCGGGCCCAGGAGACTGCCTAGCGATGGAAGCGTATGACTTTGGTAATAAAGCTTGCCTTGACCATGGAATTTGCAAACTAACCCCTCTCCACCTAGAAAACTACCGATCAGACTTCGGCTCGCTTTTCCGATGTTGAACTTCAAAGTATCCTCAAAAGCGACGATGTGACCGGTATCGATCGTATAGTCTCCGTTGACTTCGACCGAATGAATCGCACCGTAACTGCTCAAATACAACTCTCCTCCACCAGTGCATTTGACCCAGAACATCGACTCGCCACTGAAGATCGCCGAAGAGAAACCCTGCCAACTGGTA
>JBJTAQ010001100.1:0-12313 GCA_046090945.1 Pirellula sp. | reverse complement strand
CCGTGTATCCGGTATGCGCATGAGAGTCAACCCGGACGCCGAAGCCTCCTGGTAGATACATGGCCTGAATTTTTCCCGGGCAAGGTTGGAAGTTCCGATCGGGATCCTCGGCATTGATCCGGCACTCGATCGCGGCCCCGCGCGGCTTGATATCACTTTGTTGGAAAGGGAGTTTCTGTCCTGCAGCGACGAGGATTTGAGTTTTGATCAGATCGATCCCAGAGATCATTTCGCTCACCGGGTGTTCGACTTGGATCCGTGCATTGACTTCGATGAAATAGAAATTGTCTTGCTGATCGACGATGAATTCGACGGTGGCTGCGTTGTAATAATTGGCTTGCTTGACCATGCGAACCGCTGCGTCGCACATCGCTTTACGGGTCGATTCAGGTAGTCTTGGAGAAGGGCTCTCCTCGATCAACTTCTGGTGACGCCGTTGGACCGAACAATCACGTTCGTGGAGGTGGACGACGTTTCCATGTTGATCGGCGATGATTTGCACTTCGACGTGCCGAGGCCGATCGATGTAGCGTTCAAGATAGACCCCGGGATTGCCGAACGCCGCTTTAGCCTCGGTTTGAGCTTGGGCAACAGCGCTTTGCAAGGAGGCCTCATCGCTAGCCACTCGCATCCCTTTTCCGCCACCACCGGCCGTTGCCTTGATCAACACCGGGAATCCAATCTTGCGAGCCGAACTGATGGCATCCTCCTCGCTTTCGATCAGACCATCGCTGCCGGGAACGACAGGTACTCCGGCGGCAATGGCCATTTCCCGCGCGGTATTTTTGTCACCGAGTTTTTCCATCGCCTCCGGGCTGGGCCCGATGAATTCAAAGTTGCAACTCCGGCAAACCTCATTGAAATGGGCATTCTCAGCCAGAAACCCGTAACCAGGGTGAATCGCATCGGCCTTGCCAAGTTCCGCTGCCGCGATGACTCGATCGATGCGTAGGTAGCTATCCATCGATTTGGCCGATCCAACACAGAAGGCTTGGTCGGCCAGTTCGAGGTACTGGGAACCCCTGTCCGCTTCGCTAAAAATTGCGACGGTTTGGATACCGAGTTCCTTGCAGGCGCGAATAACCCGAAGAGCGATTTCGCCACGATTGGCGACTAGTACGCGACTGAACATAACGAGCCTTAGCCTCGGGTATCGATCTTAAAGAGTGGCTTGCCGACGTCGACGGCTTCCTCGTTGCGAACCAGGACCGCGACAACTTTACCGCGGATCTCGGCCGGGATTTCGTTGAAGACCTTCGACAAAGTCCTTCGAAGTGGGATTCGGTTTGGAGTAGTAGGTTCCGACCATCGGCGATTTGATGGTAACGATGTGGGCACCATCGGTGTCGGTAGCAGGGCTGGACGCTGGGCTCGAAGCCGGCGGGGCCGCAGACGGAGCCACTGGAGCAGGAGGCATCATGTAGGCAGGAGCGTGGGCCGCATGCGACGTGGATGTCCCACAGAGCCTGATCCGCTGGTCATCCTGCTGTAGGTCGACTTCGCCAAGATGATGCTCCTTCATCAATTCAACCAAACGACGCAGGAGATCGAGGTCGAAGACATTTTCAATTTTGGAAGCCGAGTCCGGTTTTTTCTTGGATTCCGCCATCGTGTGACCTTTCCGACAAGGAGTCATGCGTATGAAAACTAATGGACAAAGCCCCTCGTTATACACCCCTTGAGAGAATTCGCCAAGAACAGCGCCTAGAAGCCAAGGGAATTGCTAGCTCGCAAATAGCCCATCGGGGTTTGCAAGCGGTTTTTCAGCCGACACATAGCTGGAGAGCGTCCTTTGAGCCTGAATGTGGTCGCACAGCGCCTTGGCAGCCTCCTCTGGCAACACGGTATTGATGTAGCACTCCGAACTCCATTCAAACCCAGCTACCTTGATGAGCCTTGGCAGAATCTTCAGCCGCCAGTGGAAGGCGGCCGGATCGTGGGCATCCAACGGTGCGGTTTGCAGGACGTAGTTGTAAGCTGCCTGTGGATGCTGGATTTCGATCGCTCGGAGTGTGTGCTGGGTCAACCGGGCAAGCTCTTCGAGTTGGCTGGTCGAGCACTCCTCAAAAGCCGATTGATGGCTTTTCGGGAGGATCGACACACTGTAGGGTAACCTTGAGGCAAATGGACACAGGGCGACGAACGATTCGGTTTGTGCAACAATCCTTTCGGAGGATGAGAGTTCCCTGCCCAGCACGTCACAAACATAGCAACTGCCATGCGTATGAAGATACTCAAGCGATCTTCGCTGGGTCTTGAGCACGTCGCTTGGTAAAAAATCGGTGCAGATCAATTGGCTGTGGGAATGCACAAGCGAGGCACCGGCGTCGGCCCCATTGTTCTTGAAGACGACTGCATATCGCATCTCATGCACGCTTCGCCAATATCGAAGTCGCCTCTGATAAGCTTCGAAGATCAAAGCGGCATGCTCGGTTTGCAGTTGAGTGATGCTCTGCACATGCGTCGGTGCCTCGATGATCACTTCATGCCCCCCACGAGTCTGCTTGCGAACAAACAACGCATCGCTCGAACAATTCGTTATTGGATTGGCTGATGGCTCAGCGTCACTTCGGATCGCAGGGAACTTGTTGGGAACCACGCGTACGGCCCAATCCATGCTGTAGTTGGATTTGAGAACAAGCGTCGGCTCAGGAGTTTGGTCTTCAGCACCCGAGCAAAAGGGGCACGAGGCAAACTGCAATCGAACAGACTCTGCGGTTGAATCGGTTTGGTCTGCAGATTGCTCGTAGTTATCAGACTGGCGGTAGTTATCGGGTCGAAGCAAACGATTGGGCGCAAAGATCACCCAACGATCGCCAAGCCAATCATAACGCATCTCGTTCATAACTAAGTTCCCCTCATTGTTCGCGCATAGATTTCGATGCACTCAAAGCGGAAGAGGAACGCTTGACAGGTGCGACTCGACTAGCTCATAAGCCGCTGACTATTCTCAGAGGCCAATCGCGCGTGCCTGTAAACATCGAGCATGTCGGCTGCGCTCTTGGTCCAAGACCAGTCTTGACTCATTCCACGCGTAACGATTTTACCCCAAGCCTCGGGAGAATGGGAATAGATCTCCAGGGCTCTGATCACCGCATGGGCCAAGGCTTCGGGAGTGTAATCTTGGAACGCAAAGCCTGTCGCAACACCTCGGTCGATGTTTTCTTGCGTTGCATCGCAAACCGTATCAGCCAATCCCCCAGTAGCCCGAACGACGGGAACAGCACCGTAACGCAGGCTATAAAGTTGGTTTAACCCACATGGCTCGTAGAGACTGGGCATCAAAAAGATGTCCGCACCCGCCTCGATACGGTGGGCCAAAGGGTCCGAAAAGGTCGTCTGCAGAGAAACCCGGTCCGGCCTTTGGGTCGCTAATTCAAACAGCGCCTCGGCAAAACGCTGCTCGCCACTTCCAAGAATCGCCCACTGAATATCACGATGCTCGTTCCACCATCGCATCAACTGAATCACAAGATCCCAGCCCTTCTGCTCGGCCAACCGACCCACGATCCCAATCAATGGCACCTCTGGCCGGACCGGCAACCCCAACGACTCCTGCAAAGAACGCTTACAAGCCGCTTTGCCCGCCGGCCAGGTGTCCCGGTTGTAATTTTTCGCAAGATTGGGGTCGGTTTCAGGATTCCATACCGAACCATCGATTCCGTTGACGATCCCAAAAAGTTGATCTCTTCTCGCTTTGAGCAAACCCTCCAAACCGTAACCCTGAGGCTCAGACTGTATCTCCTGAGCATACGTCGGACTGACCGTCGTCAAAGCATCCGCAAACGCGATCCCCGTCTTGAGCAAATTCAAATCCCCGTAGTACTCCATCCACTCCCAATGGAAATAGCCATGGTCCAAGCCCGTCAGCACCATGTCCGGCCCCCAAAAGCGACCTTGATAAGCCATATTGTGGATGGTCATGACCGATGCGCTGCGGCGATACCACGAGTGTTGGTTCGTTCGCGTGCGATGATACGCCGGGATCAAACCCGTCTGCCAATCATGACAGTGCATGATGTCGATCGGAATCGCTAAACGTTCAATAGCCTCTACCACCACGCGAGAAAAGAAACAGTACCGAGCGCAGTTGTCTCCAAAGGCCCCATGGGAATCACCGTAAATCCCATTGCGATCGTAAAACATCGGCTGATCGACCAAGTAATAATCCACCGACGAATTTGGCAACCGGACTCGATGGACCCATGAATGTACTGGATAGCCAGCAAGGTCGACCACCATCGAAGCTACCGACTCGTCGATCTTGACATCCGATCCCCCGTAAGCGACCTGTTTGGCCGATCGATATGCCGGAAGAAAGACCGAGCAGTGATGCCCTAATTTGCAAAGCTCGATCGGGAGCGTGCCGACCACATCGGCTAACCCCCCAGTTTTTGCAAAAGGAATCGCTTCGGAGGAAGCCATCACAACATGCATAGTCTGCAATACCCTAAACCATAACCCTCGAATCGGTCGCCCAAGCCGACCCAAGCTAGAGTGGGTCGGGTTTGTCGCTTGTCAACACCAGGTCCAGAGTTTTTCAGCAATTATGCCAGACTTTGCACTTGGGTAGGATTGGCCTAGTTGGCTTGCCGTTGCAATCGTTATAATCCTCGCATGGTCGCGAATGAATGTACGCGAATGAATGCTTCAGACGCACAAGCCATACCTTATCCAACCCTAACTTTTCAGTAGCCCAACAAGACAACACCCGTGCTATCCATTCGTCCAACGGTTGCGGAACACGCATTGAATGTCTTCGGAAGATCGATCCATCCGGAACTTTTTTCCACCTACAAAACCCGAACGATCCAAAGGTCCAACTACAGGGCTAGGATCGATATCACCAGCGATGGTCACTTGGTAAGTTTCACTGGCAGTCGCGGCGCGACGATTTCCGAAGTCGTCGGGTCCATCCAGCAGACCCTCCCCCGCCAACGGAAACTCCTTTCGAAGCTCCTGCAAGGCCGCTACATCGAGGAGATCCAAGGCAAACGCGGACTGCGATATCGATCGGAACTTGAACTCGAACAAGTCTCTGCCGAGGTCTTCTGGATGCTGCAAAATCAACTCAAATCCTGCGCCTCCCAAGACCATCTGATCCATAAGTTCGACTCCAGCGGTCGAATCCCCTTCGGCGCTATCAGCTTCGTCCATCTAGAAGCCCGAGAAAAACAACTGCTCGTCCAAGCCTTCCACACCTTCCCAGACGATTGCTCCATCGTTAAGTCCGTCTCGGTCTTCAGCCTTGACCGATAAGATAAAAATGGACAAGTAATTTTAGTGATTTCAGCCGAATCTGCTTGAAATCACTTGTTGATTCCATGCACAATGCTCCTAGCAGGTCCGATCACGTCCATCTCTGGAGCCCGTTATGAAACGCAGCACCCAAGTTCTCCTGACATTAATGATCCCAGCCGTGGCCGCCTTCGGCTGCGAATCGGCCAAAAAACCACCGGTCGCCAAATCCGATTGCAGCCGACCGGCCAAACCAGGCGAGCCACCCAAGGCCGAGGTTTGCCAAGATCCCTCAACCGCTTCGCAAACCGCAAGATCCGGTAGCTACTTTCCAAGCATCTGGTATTGGGGTTCAGGAAGCCGTTCCTACGGAAATGCAGGCGTGCAATCTGCGCCAAGCCCATCGGCCGGGTTTACTCCAACGTCTCCATCGCGACCCGCCGGCGCCCCCAGCAGCGTTACCAGCGGCGGCTTTGGTCGCACCGGTAGCTCTCTATCGAGCTCCTCGTAGCCCTCGAGCGATCGCCTAGATCTCCCATGAAACGTATCTCGGGCAACCCTCGGCCAGATTGGCGCCAAGAAGCCGAACGCATCGGCTTTTCCTATCACACCATCGATGGCGAACTGTACTGGGACGAATCAGGCTGGTTTGAATTCTCCTACGATCAAATCCGTGTCATCGAACAGGCTACCAATGTGCTTCATGCCATGTGCATCGAAGCCGCCGAGTATGTGATCGAAGAAGATCGACTCGGGGACTTTGGAATCCCCTCACAGTTTCATTACTGGATCCGCCAGAGTTGGGAAGCCGATCAGCCAACCCTCTTCGGACGCTTCGATCTGGCTTGGGACGGCCAAGGTCCCCCGAAGATGCTCGAATACAACGCCGACACTCCTACCTCGCTGTTCGAAGCAGCCGTCGTGCAGTGGCATTGGCTCGAATCGCTTCAAAGCAAAGGAAGCTCGATCGCAGCCTTTGATCAATTCAACAGCCTCCACGAGCAACTCATTGAAGCTTGGAAGTACCTGCAGCAGCATGGTTGGCATCGTGTTCATTTCGCCGCAACCGATGGGCACGAAGAAGACTTCGGAAATGTCACCTACATGCGAGACACCGCAGCACAAGCTGGCATCGAGACACTCTACCTTGACATGTCTCAAATCGGCTACGACTCGCAGCGAAAAACCTTTGTCGATGACCGTTTCGAACCGATCGAGTATCTTTTCAAACTCTATCCCTGGGAATGGATGATCCAAGAGTCCTTCGCCCGACACTTGCTCTCGTCGAAAACCGTGTGGCTCGAACCCCCTTGGAAAATGCTCCTATCGAACAAGACGATCCTTGCCATCCTCTGGGAACTGTTTCCAGATAACAAGTACCTGCTGGAAACCTCGTTCGAGCCCCTCTCGGGAGACTTCGTCCGAAAACCGATCCTTTCGCGAGAAGGAAGCAACATCGAAATTGTGACTCAGGATCCGAATGCCCAAATGGCGACCGAAGGCCCCTACTTCAATCAGCCTTGTATCTACCAATCCTACCATCCACTGTTCCGCTCCGAAGCGGGTTTTGCAGTGCTCGGCAGTTGGATCATCGGAGATCGTGCCTGCGGAATGGGTATCCGCGAGGATGTCCAAGCCATCACGCACAACACCAGCCGATTCCTGCCCCACTGCATTCGACGCTAGCTTGGGCTACCGCCAAGCGACTTGCGATCGTCTGCGCCGAGCACTCAGCCAATTCAACCAAACAGCTTGTCAATAACGGAGTATGAAACAGCCGCAAGAATAGCACCGCAAGGAACGGTGCTGATCCAAGCAAAAAAAATTTCAGCGACTTTGCGCCATTTGGCTTGGCCTGTACTGGCCCCCATGCCAAGCAACGAGCCAACACTCACATGCGTCGTGCTCACTGGTAAACTGTGAAGACTAGCAGTTGCGACCAGTCCAGCTGTAACCAGACTCGCAGCGAATCCTTGTCCAGGATTCATCTCAGTGATCTTCTTCCCAAGAGTCTCTGCCACTCGTTCCGCGTCCAAAAGCCCTCCCAGTGCCATGCTTACTGCAACAGCAAAGAAGCCCCAGCGAATGTCAACGATTGGTGCAACCAGAAGCAATGCTGCCATCTTTGGAGTGTCGTTAAGTCCTCGAGCGAAGCTGGCCGCGCCGGTACTCAAAAAGTGCAATGCATCGAGATACCGATTTCGATGATCGGTAGCCAATCCAATATTCCGTAGCATCCAATACGCGATTGCACCAAAAATGACTGCCACAAGTGGGCTGAAAAACAAGGGGTAAAGAAAGTGTGTTCCTAAGGCTCTGATCTGAACTTCTGTGCCACTGCCCGCTAAGCCAGCGCCTAGCAAGGCCCCAACTAACGCATGTGTCGTTGACACAGGGAAACCGAATCGAGTTGCAAGAAAACTCGTCATCGCGGCACCGAGTGCAACCGAACTGACGAAAATCGGTGATTGAACCAACTCCTCGGGAACCATTCCGCGACCGCTAAATCTCTTCGTCAAAGCCGATGACAAAAACAGGGCAGCAATCGAACCAGCAAACGTTGCTGCCGTTCCCCAATACAAAGCCGTCCGGCAGGATGTAGTCCCACTCCCATAAAGCGAAGCAACACCCTTGGAATTGGCATTTGCTCCGTTGGTGAAGGCTACAAGAAAAACAGAGACCAGCAGGATTGCGGTAAGCACCAGTGTTTGCCTTACCTGACTTTGTTTTCTAAGGTCTCAGCTGGATGCTGCTTTAGCGTCACATACTCCTTCCACGAACCCTCGTACAATCTCACATTTGGAAACTTTGCCACATGCTTTAAATAGAATCGAAGCAAACTCCCTTCTCGCGAAGTTCCACAATAGACAATAATTTCTCGTTCAGGAGTTAATCCAGCATCCTTGAGCACCATCTTTACTTGCTCAAACGGCAGGAATTCGTGCGTATTGTCTTTGGCCATCAGTCGAGCCCAGTGAAAACTGATAGCGCCAGGGATATGGCCCTTTCTCAACCAGATATCGTCTTGTCCTATGTACTCGTTGTAGGGACGAGCATCGACCAGCAGCACATTTGGATCGTTTTTACGCCTTAGCAATTCGTCAATATCGATACCGATTTGCTTGCTATCGAACTTGGGCAACGCTCCCTTGGGGTTACCAAAGTACTCCTGAGTCACCGGAAGCTTCTCCTGCTGCCACTTCATCAATCCGCCATCGACAATACGAATGTCATTTACACCATATTTTTCCAGCACATAAGCAACCATACTTGCACTTAGGATCTCGTCGTTTGGAAGTTTGTCTCCAGTCGCATAGATCAAGTGCGTTCGGTCTCGGTTTACTCCCGCACGAATCAACAGAGCTTTGGTAATGTCGTCGGGAAGATACTCAACGGGGATGCCGTTCTGAGTGCCACGCAGCGTGTCAAAGTTCAAATGATGCGCTGTGGGAAGATGACCTCGAAAGTAGTCCTTGTACCCACCCCTAGTGTCAAGAACTATCGGCTTGACAGAGGCATCAGAAGATTCAATCAGGCGATTCGCCTCTGCGGGAGAAATGATGCCGATCTCAGCACGCACCAAAGTGCAACCAATCCAAATAAAGATCGCGAAAAGCAAACGATTCATTCTACTACCATCCTACGGCAATTGAGACCGGTTTTTTTCCAGCGAACTGACCTATGAGAACGAACCTGCACTTTGCAATCCTCGAAACAAACTGCAATATCGCTCAAATGATCGTTTGAGCGTATGTGGAACCCCAAGGGTTGTCAAGCGGTGAGGCATTAGGCCGGAGGCGTTAGGCATTAGGCCGGAGGCATTAGGCCGGAGGCATTAGGCCGTAGGGTACGTGCAGCGATCGGTGTCTCCATTTCAACAAACCCCAACCGCATCAACCACCTCCATTAACCCCATCCACGCCGACCATCAAGCCGATCGCGGAACGTACCTTGGCGTTATCGGGGTGGTTCATTGCTCCAAGGTACTACGGTATTATTCGAGATCGATGTCGCTCTTTATCAGCAAAACAAGGCAAAATGGTCGGAGATTCGAGCCCGATTAACGGCTTGGCATGGCCATGCGATTCAGGCCGACACCTATCGATTACGGAGCAGGCTTTATGCTAAGATAGTGTTTCGAAAGGGTGGGCGTTGAAGCAACGTTTGCTTCTCGGTGGTTCGTTCAACAATCAAGCATTGAATGTTCGCTCGGCGAATCGCAACACGAATCAACCAGACAATCGTAACAACAACTACGGTTTTCGAGCTTCGAGAACTTCGGACACTATGCCAGAGTTGGATTCATGGGATAAATCCTGTGAGATCAAGTGAGCTAGCTTAAGTTCAGACGTCGATCCTAGGTTGGGGGTGCGAATCCCGAGCCGAATGATAAACCAACCGATCGAGACAAGTAGGGCATTCGCATCGAACGTCTCCGATTGGTTTTGATCACATACGGCGTAGGGTACGTGAAGCGGTGCTCACCAACACGCCTCGAACATCCAATTGCATCAACAACCACCACCCACCCGTAGGGTACACCCATCGCTAATGCACTCGGGTTATTTGTGGGTTGAAAAAAACCCACGACGTTGCCTTGAGCTACATCATCATACCCCCTTGAGGCGGTTCAATGCTGCAATTTCCTTTGAATCTGACTTTCCAACTCAGAAGCCATCGCAGAGAGCTCAGCGGGGTCTTTGGTCATGAGTTCCTCGTCGCTAGATTGCGCAAGCCCAAGAAGCCTTTGAAATGACTTGATCACGCCAAGCAAACTCCCCAAATTGAACCCCTCTCTATGTCCCTCTCTATGTCCCTCTATACGGCCTTCGTTACGGCCATCCTCTAGTCCTTGGCGGACAGAAGCATTGACCAACCAGCGTTGATCCCTCAGTCGTTTCTCGCGAGCATCATACATGATCTTGTCCTCGGTTACCCTTGCTATTCGGTCGATCGTCGCAGTCGCTTGAACAATAGGTGGCTCCGGAAACAATTTCCGAAGCGTTTCAGTGTCGTACTCTTCGGCATGAAGCAACCAAAAAAGCCATCTCTCCAGGTCGCTTGCCGTGGCCAAATCCCTCTCGACGAGATTATACCACCCAAGCTCCAATGTGTGAATTTCCACCCCGTTCTCTAGCGTCCGGCCAGACTCTGAATCCGTTAGACGAAATGCGTGGTGCACCTTGGATCCGCGGGTCCAAATCTTTTGTTCAACCAAACATATCGTAAAAACCGGTCTAAGAAGGTTATAGTCATTTCCAGAACGGAGTTGATCGGCATATTGATCGCAAGCGTAATAGGTCAATCGTTGCATCAGCTCCGCAACCGCCGAGACTTGCATCTCGATGTTGAAGACCCAACCCCGAGTGTCGGTGGCTAAAATGTCCAGGATCGACAGTTTGTCATCAAGGAATTCCCTGTAATTAAAGGGATTTTCGATTTGGACATCGGTCACCGGACAAGGCAATTTCAAGATCGCATTGAGGAGGCTGATCAATGCGATCTTGTTTTCCGGGGATCCAAAGGTCAATAGAAATGCAAAATCGTTCGTGGGGCGAATTCCAAGTGGCACCATGAGCAACAATCCCTTGCTTAAAAAACGATTCAGGAACGCTTGTGGTGTGTGGAAAAATCGATTCTAGCGAGAGACTGAAAAAAATACCCGTTTTTGGTCAAGATATTTTTTCGAGGCGCTAGGCGATAGGCCGTGGTACCGGAGTGAGGCATTAGGCCGGAGGCCGGAGGCAATAGGCCCGTAGGGTACGTGCGATGTTATTGCGAAATGCGGACAAGCTGGAAGCTTATCCCACGCGGGACGTACCGGGGGCGAGGCGTTTACGGTCCAGGCAATCCATACGCGGACCGCTGCACTTACCCTACGGGCGGGGTTATCCGCCTTCGATTTGACTCAAGCGGATCAAGGAGATCAACTCCTCGGTGCTCATGCGGCCAGCCCTGTCGGCTCCGTCGAGTACCCCGGCAATCAACTCACGCTTGTCCTCGTGCAATGCCAAGATCTGCTGCTCGATCGTGTCTTTGGCAACCAATCGATAGACCGTCACGGCACGCTGCTGACCTAACCGATGCGCTCGGTCAGTAGCTTGGTCCTCTACCGCCGGATTCCACCAAGGATCCATGTGGATGACATAGTCGGCCGCCGTCAAATTCAATCCCGTCCCCCCCGCCTTGAGCGAGATCAGAAACAAGTCGCCTTCGCCCGCTTGGAACGCATCGACCGCCTCTTGACGCTTGGCCGCCGGCGTCGCCCCGTCGAGATACTGATAGCGGATCCCCAATCGATCCAGCGATTCTCGCAAAAGACTCAAATGCTGCACGAACTGACTGAAGACCAACGCGCGGTGCTCACCCTCGCGGAGCTCTTGGACGATCTCCATGAACAAATCCAACTTGGCACTGCTCTTGTCCCACCGCTTGTCGACCAACCTCGGATGGCATGCAAGCTGCCTCAATCGGGTCAACCAAGCCAATACGCGAATGCGCATTTGCGCATCGGTATCCCCCGTGCCACCCTGGGTCAACTCGGTCAATGCAGCAAGCCTCGCTGCATCGTACTTCTTGCGTTCCGCTTCGGAGAATTCGGCAAGTCGAACAATCTCGGTTCGCTCCGGTAGCTCGCTAAGCACCTCTTTTTTGGTCCTTCGCAAAATGAACGGTTTGACGACGCGCCCAAGCGCATGCAATCGATCCTTGGAATTGTGCCTTTCGATCGGCTCAGCAAAATTCTTTCGGAACTTTTCCCAGGACCCAAGCAACCCTGGGCTGACGGTTCGCATCAGACTCCACAGTTCACCAAGATGGTTTTCAAGGGGAGTTCCAGAGAGCGCCAAATGCCAGTCGGCCTCGATCTGCCGAACAGCCTGCGCCGTCTTGGTGTTGAAGTTCTTAATAAACTGGGCTTCATCGAGCACGAGCGTATTCCAAGCTCGCTTGGTGAATCGATCGATATCCCGTTGCAAGAGTTGATAACTGGTGATGATCAAGTCGCCTGGTCCAGCCGAATCGATCAGGGTTTGCCGATCGTGCTCGCGGTAGAGCTTCGGACGTAACGATGGAG
>JBJTAQ010001099.1:0-1265 GCA_046090945.1 Pirellula sp. | reverse complement strand
CCGGGCGCCCACACGATCGTCGAAACTTGCTGGTCCAGTGAAGGTCGAAGTGCGGCAAGTGTTTCGGTATCCAAACGACGCGCTTTGACCATCTCGCGCAGGACGCTCAGCCCCCCGGGGCTATTCTCCGCAAACGACGAGTCACTGGCCCCATAGTCCGGAGCTATGTTGCCGCCGCATCCGCAAACCCCGATGACCAAAAGAATCAGTAGATAGTAAGTCCCGATATTCGCTTTCATGGCATCGCTCCGATTAAAGGCCGATCCGAAGCTGCGCTCTGTGCGGATCCTATCGGCTGGTTCTCCGCCACTTTGATCGCCGCTTCGAATGCAGGGAGATCCTCCCAAACCGTATCGAACTGCTCCTTAGTAATCGTTTTACGACCAAAATAAGCTTCCTCGAATAAAGTGATCACGCGTCTGAGCCGTAACTGAAGCGATGGGAAGCTCTCCAACTCCCGCAGGTAGCGGTAATTCGTTTTACCTTTCGCCAGACCGATGCAACTTGCCGAGTCGAGTTCGACCAGCAAATAACTGAACAAATAGACGATCGCCTTGGAATAATCCCGTTGATCTCGCAAGGCCGCGGCCTGCGCTCTCAAACCTCCCACGGCTTGCTCCAACTCGACCGGCAAGTCTGAGTATTTGGCAAGTTGCTTGGCTACGTCCTCAGCCTCTTGGAGCTTGCGATTCCGACGAAAAAAGAAATGGAAATCCTTCTTTTTCGAAACCCATACCGCAGTGCCGATCAGCAGGATTGCCAATAGCAGCCACAATCCAAATCTCAGCATAGCGAAGATGAGCTCAAGAACATCGGGCCAGAATGTCGAATTCGAACCACCGGGGTTCGTCTGAGTTGTTCTTGTGGGCCGAGTGCCGTCGCCGAACAACCAAGACCAGAAGCTGCCATCGGATTCATAGGTCGTCCAAATATCACGCTTGAGCACATTGTCCCGCTTAAGTGGCGATGCCCCGTACTGAACGTCTTGTTGATTGACGTCGGCCCATGTCGAGTTGGTACCTCGACGCAGGATATCCACATCGCTACGATTACCAACCTGAGTCGGTTGATTTTGGACAGCCGCATATTGCACATCCGAACTTTGGGCCTCAGCTGCAGCCGGGTAGGTTGCGCAAACGATCCAAAAGACGAGAAACAGCAGCACTCTAAGCACTTTTTCTTTCCTCCGCATCCTGAACTCGCCTGGCCTCAGCCTTGAGCTTCAACTCCAGCTCCCAGCCCTCTCCTCGAATACGTGTGTTCAT
>JBJTAQ010001098.1:0-2775 GCA_046090945.1 Pirellula sp. | reverse complement strand
CTCAAGGAGACCTACGACGCCGAGGTGATCGCCTTTTGCGCGAATATCGGCCAGGAGGAGGAGCTACAGGGCCTGAACGCCAAGGCCAAGCGGACCGGCGCCAGCAAGGTGTACATCGACGATCTGCAAGAGGAGTTCGCGAAGGACTTCATCTTCCCGATGATGCGGGCAGGGGCGATCTACGAGGGGCAGTACTTCCTAGGCACTTCTATTGCCCGGCCTTTGATTGCGAAGCGGATGGTGGAGATTGCCCGGAAAGAGAAGGCACAGGCCTTGGCGCACGGAGCAACCGGGAAGGGGAACGACCAGGTCCGGTTTGAGCTGACGGCGGCGGCGCTAAGTCCGGATGTGGAGGTGATTGCCCCCTGGCGGGATGAACGGTTTCGGCAGCAGTTTCCGGGCCGGCAGGAGATGATCCAGTACTGTGAGGAGAAGGGGATTCCGGTGCAGGCCAGCGCTAAGAAGCCGTACTCCATGGACCGGAACCTGCTCCACATCTCCTACGAGGCCGGGATGCTGGAGGATCCGTGGTTTGATGCTTTTGCTCCTGCCAACAAAAAGATGTTCACGCTCTCGGTCTCGCCGGAAGACGCACCCAACCGGGCGGAGTACGTGACGCTTGAGTTTCGGAAGGGCAACTGCGTGGCGGTGAACGGACGGAAGCTGTCCCCGCTGGGGGTGATGAAGGTATTGAACAAGCTCGGCGGCAAGCACGGGGTGGGGCGGGTCGACATGGTGGAGAACCGGTTTGTCGGGATGAAGAGCCGGGGCGTCTATGAGAGCGGACCGCTTCGCGATCGCTTTCACATTCGCCAGCACTTGAGCTATTACAACGAAGCGGATTTGGTAAGGATCTTGGAACGCAACGCGGATAAATTGCGGGTAGAGATTTCTCGCGATGCTTCGGTGGAAATTGCCAAGCGGTCGCGAGGCACGCCCAGGGTAGCCAATGGCCGATTGCTCTGGGTCCGGGACTATGCGATGAGTAAGTCCGATGGACGAATCAATATTCAAACGGCAAAGAATGCTTTAGAGATGCTCGGGATCGACCATCTAGGCTTGGATCGCCAGGACCGCAAGTATTTGCAAACCGTGTTGAGAGTTTTTGGCGGTGGACCAGCGGGGCTTGAAGCCATCGCGCACACGATGGGGGTCGCATCGGATACCCTAGAGGATGAGGTCGAACCGTTTCTGCTCAGGTCAGAGATGATTGTTCGGACCCAGCGCGGTCGCGTACTTACCACACTAGGAACGCAGATCGGAAGCACTAGCAACTAGCTCGCGCAAGCTGCTCGATGGCTTGGTCAAAAGCTTCTCCTCGGCCTACAAGCAGGGACATCAACTCGTCGGTGCTCGGGTGGCGAAAATCGAGCCGCATTGCCGTCAGTAGCATGCGATAGATTCCTGTTCGTTGATAGAACATTTGATTCCAACGATGGTCACCGTGGCGATGATCTCCGATGACTGGATGTCCGATGTGGTTCAGATGCCGGCGGATCTGATGCCAGCGACCAGATTCGGGTCGGATCTCCAATAGCGAGAACCGAGCAGTAGCGAAACCCGATGCTGGCCAAGGAACTTCGAATCGCCGAAGGCACCGAAAATGGGTCGTGGCCGACTGCAGAGGATGATCTGCCGAGAAACGTTCCTCGAAGTACTTCGGGTGCAACAGCGGCCTATCAACGGTACATTCGTCGGGCATATAACCCCGCACCAAAGCTTGGTAGTGTTTCTGCACTCGGTGAGCCATGAACTGCTCCCCGAGTTTGCCAGCCACGGCCGAGGATCGGGCCATGAGGACCAAGCCGGCTGTGGGACGGTCAAGTCGATGGATTGGGTAGAGGA
This sequence comes from Pirellula sp., assembly GCA_046090945.1. Taxonomy (GTDB): domain Bacteria; phylum Planctomycetota; class Planctomycetia; order Pirellulales; family Pirellulaceae; genus JBKCUI01. The sequence goes on along the minus strand of JBJTAQ010001098.1, from coordinate 930 downwards.
ACTGTTGCAGTTGGTCTCGAAGGGCTTGCAACAAGACAGGCTCGTCCTCGGAACTGCTTGCTCCTCGATGGACCATCACTCCGGCCGGCTTAAAGGCCGCAATCAAATCCTCATCGCTGTAGACGATCTGGATCGGCCTATGCAAACCTTCAACCACAAAATCCGCGGAGTCTTTCATGCTCGACGGCCTAAAACCGCAGCGACCAAATCCACTCCGTTTTTTATCGAGCGATTGGCGAAACCTGGATGATTGGCGATCGGACTACCTTTATTTATCATAGTATTTTGGTTAAGATTTTGATGAGTCTGCTGATCCAGATCAACTATTCAACGAGTTGCCGAATAGAACATGCTCCAGAATCTACGAAAACTTCAACTATCGGAAGTCCAGCGTCAAGGGATGCGCGCTGCGGGCAAGTTTAACGCTCAACTGATGGACTATATCCGAGGCCATGTGCAAGCTGGGATCACGACCGCAGAGATTGACCGCTTGGTCCACGAATACACGCTTGCTCACAAACACACCCCTGCGACCCTCGGCTATTTGGGTTATTCCAAGAGTTGCTGCACGAGTGTCAACGATGTGATTTGTCACGGTATCCCTGGAAGCTATGTCCTGAAGGACGGGGATATTATCAACGTCGATATCACCTCGATTGTCGATGGATGGCACGGCGATCAGTCGGAAACTTTTTTGATCGGAGAGGTCTCGGACAAGGCTCGGGCAGTTACCCAGTGCGCCTTTGACTCGATGCACAGAGCCATCGCTGCCCTGACTCCGGGGTGTTCGGTAAGCGTCATCGGGGAGAACGTCGTTGCGGAAGCCGAAAAGTATGGATTCACCGTCGTTCGCGAATATGTCGGACATGGACTTGGACGCCGTTTCCACCAGTATCCAAACGTCCCACACTTTCCCGATCGGAAGAGTCG
>JBJTAQ010001097.1:0-6170 GCA_046090945.1 Pirellula sp. | reverse complement strand
ATACCCTAAGACGCAGCAATAGGTTGCCGAGGTAATCCGAGAACTGGTTTTAACACGCCAGTAATGCCCCATTCAAAGCCGAGGGTTACCTATGAGTTGGCGCGTGCAGGTAAATCTACTTCTTGCCGCCGGAGTCTTTTTTGCTCGATTTTTTGTCCGATGAGGAACCGCTTTCAGAGGTCTTGCTGGAGGATTTCTCCGCACTGGATTTTTCGCTAGAAGCATTCTCGCCTCCGCTGCTACTCGAACTCGAACCGCTATCAGCGGCCGCTGATTTCTTGTAGGAATCGCTGCGATAATCGGTTTGATAAAAGCCGGAGCCTTTGAAGACCACAGCCGCTCCGGTTCCGATCAAACGACGGAGTTTCAGTTTCTTGCACTCCGGGCATTTTCTTTCAGGATCTGCAGAAATGCTTTGGAACAACTCAAAACGATGGCCGCAGGCGTCGCATTCGTAATCGTAGGTAGGCATTTTTCCAAAATCCTTTCGAGTGGTTTTTTCCAGTGTTATTTACTGCGCAGAACCGGTTGAAACGACAACCATGCTGGGGCGTACCACTCGATCGTGAAGCATGTATCCAACGCTGTGTTCGACCATGACGGTATTCGCAGCATGCGTTTCGCTCGGTTGCTGAGAGATCGCCTGATGCACATTCGGATCAAATGGCATTCCAACACTGGGGATCTGTTTGCAATGATGCTTGCTCAGCACGTTGACGAATTGTTGCTGCACGAGTTTTACTCCAGCGACTAGGCCCTCGGAGCCTGCGTTTGGTGCTGCCGATTCGATAGCTCGATTGAGGTTGTCCAGAACTTCCAGGAGGTCGGTCACCAGCGGCATGGCCGAGTACCTGAGTTGCTGATCGACATCGCGGATCATACGACGTCTAAAATTCTCCAGTTCAGCCTGGGCCTTGAGTTCTCTGTCTCTGAGTTCTACGACTTGCTGCTCGAGTTGCTGAACGAGCAATTCAGGTGAGTCCTCTTGGAGTCCTCCATCCTGTGCATCCCCCTCGCCGTACAGATCGCTCCAGGCTTCGTCGCTGTCCGGGGAGCCCTGCGCATCGTCTCCGGTTGGCTGGTTGGCCTTGGAATTCGTTTCCAGTTCGTCGTCTTTATCCTTGTTAGTGCTCATATCTTTAACTCGAGAATCAACTGTTTCCTTGACCTTGGAAATAAGCCATGATTCGATCCATGAATGTTTTGCGTTCAGGCGAGATGTGTTTTTCTTCAAGCTCAGCGAGCTCACGCAACAACTCTTGCTGCCGCTTGTTGAGTTTCTTTGGGACTTCAATAAAAGTCTGCACGAGCAGATCGCCTTTTGCTCCCGTATGTGGATCTGGCATCCCTTGTCCTCGAACTCGAAAGACCGTACCGCTTTGGGTTCCGGCCGGTACATCGAGATCCTTGCGACCATCGAGCGTTGGAATCTCCACTTTAGCCCCGAGTGCCGCTTGGCTAAATGAGATGGGGAACTGCAGGATCAAGTCTTGGCCATCCCGTTTAAAAATAGGATGGGGTTTGACGTGGATAAAGCAGTAAGCGTCGCCGCGTGGACCACCATCGGGACTCGGTTGTCCTTCGCCCTGCAGTCGCACCCGCATCTCGTCATCAACACCTGCCGGGATCTTCACTTCAAGTTTGACTTCATGAGGACGAAGCCCGTTTCCATCGCAGGTCGTACACGGGTTGCTGATCGTCTTGCCGCTGCCTCGACAGATCGGGCAGGTGGTCTGAACACGGAGCACCCCGGTAGCTTGGACGACTTGGCCATGCCCCTGGCACTTGCGACATGTCTCCGGTTTGGATCCCTCGGCAGCACCCGAACCTTTACACTTGTCGCAGGCCGCATAACGTGTCAGCGACACAGTTTTAGTCACGCCTTTAGCAGCCTCTTCGAGATCCAGAGTGACATCGCACCTAAGATCTGCGCCTCGGCGGACTCTGGAACGACTTCTTCCACCACCAAAGAAATCCTCAAAGAGCGAGCCTCCGAACATATCGCCGAAAGCCTCGAAAATATCACCGACGCCTCCGAAACCTGGACCACCGGCCGCAGCGCCAGCATGGCCGTACTGATCGTACCGGGCTCGCTTTTCTGCATCCGAGAGGACTTCGTAGGCCTCAGCAGCCTCTTTGAATTTGTTGATCGCGTCTGTGTTGCCCTGATTCGAGTCAGGGTGGTACTTCATCGCCAGTTTGCGATAGGCCTTCGCAATCTCGTCTTGGGAAGCCGATTTGCTGACCCCGAGAACTTCGTAGTAATCCCGTTTCGACTGCGATGACACGATGTTTTTTCGGCTATCCTTGGGTGGGTAAGTTGGATGCTTTAAGAAAAAAGGCCATTCGATCTTCGAATGACCCGTGAGTAGCGGGCCTACGCAAAGGTAAGACCCGCTGGTTATATCGGTTCAAAGACCCAATGGGTGCCGGTCCGCTTAGCGGACGGACCCTTCAATCTTCCGCTTCTTCTTGTCATCCTTGTCCAGGTTGGTCACCAGGGCTTCGGTTGTAAGAAGCAAACCTGAGATGCTCGCCGCATTCGCCAAAGCAGTGCGAACTACCTTGACCGGATCGATAATCCCAACGCTGAGCATGTCGACATACTTGCCTTTGTTGGCATCATAGCCCATGTTGACGGATTTTTGCCGAACTTCGTCAGCCACGACGCTGCCGTCGATTCCGGCATTGTCAGCGATTTGACGCAAGGGTGCCTCGAGAGCACGGAGGATGATCTCGGCTCCGGTCTTTTCGTCACCGGAAAGACCGCTGACCACCTTTGCGACCGCATCGGTGCATCGCAGGAGAGCAACACTGCCACCTGGCAGAATCCCCTCTTCGACAGCAGCTCGTGTCGCATGCAGCGCGTCCTCAACACGCGCTTTCTTCTGCTTCATGTCGGCTTCGGTTTCAGCACCTACACTGATAACCGCAACGCCGCCTGCAAGCTTGGCAAGTCGCTCTTGGAACTTTTCCTTGTCGTATTCGCTATCGGTCTGTTCGATCTGAGCTCGAATTTGAGCCACACGTTGGTCGATCGATTTACGATCGCCACCACCTTCAACGATCGTCGTGTTGTTCTTGTCCACAACCACCTTTTTGGCTCGTCCAAGATGCTCTAAGGAAACCTTTTCGAGCTGAATGCCAAGGTCCTCGCTGATGAACGTGCCACCGGTCAAGACGGCGATATCACCAAGCATCGCTTTGCGTCGATCGCCAAACCCAGGAGCCTTAACCGCACAGACGTTGATCGTTCCGCGAAGTTTGTTGACGACCAACAGCGTCAGAGCTTCGGCGTCGACATCCTCAGCGATGATCAACAACGGTTGACCGGAGGTGCTGACTTTTTCAAGCAGCGGGATCAGGTCGCGAATGTTGCTAATCTTCTTGTCGTACATGAATACGAGCGCATTTTCCAGCGTGCAACTCATGTCTGACGGAGTGTTGATAAAGTAAGGGGAGACGTAGCCCTTGTCGAACTGCATCCCATCGACATATTCGACCGTCGTCTCTGCAGTCTTGCCCTCTTCAACCGTGATCACTCCGTCTTTTCCAACACGTTCCAGCGATTGAGCCAGAAGCGAGCCGATCGACATGTCGTTATTAGCAGAAATAGCACCGACGTTGGCAACTTCGTCTCGGCTGCTGACCGGCTTGGCCATCGAGTGCAACTTGTCAACCGCAGCATCAACAGCCTTATCGATTCCTCGTCGAATTGCCGAGGGATTGCTACCGGCTGCAATGTTGCGTAGGCCTTCTTTGAAGATTGATCGTGCTAGAACGGTTGCCGTGGTCGTGCCGTCACCAGCAAGATCGCTCGTCTTCTGAGCGACTTCAACGACGAGCTTGGCGCCCATATTCTCAAAGCGATCCTCTAGCTCGATCTCCTTTGCGACCGTGACGCCGTCTTTCGTAACGGTCGGTCCACCGAAACTTTTGTCAATGATCACGTTGCGTCCGGTAGGACCCATGGTCACAGCCACCGCATTTGCGAGCTTTTCGACCCCCGCGAGCATTCTCGCACGAGCCTGATCGTCAAACATTAATTGCTTAGCCACTCTTCGCAGTTCCTTATTCTGAAGTTGTGTTCGGATTCAAATGGATGCCTAGGCGAGTTTCGCCAGGACATCGCTCTCGCGAAGGATCTTGTAATCGACGCCATCGACTTCGATTTCGCTACCGCCGTACTTGCCGAAAATGACTTCGTCACCAACCGCAACACTCAGAGTTGCACGAACTCCGTTGTCGAGCAGTTTGCCAGGTCCTACGGCGACTACCTTGCCACGCTGTGGCTTTTCCTTGGCGCTATCTGGAAGAACGATTCCACCTGCGGTGGTTTGCTCAGCCTCCATGGGTTGGACAACGACACGGTCATCGAGTGGACGAATGTTTACTTTTGCCATTGAATTCACCTTTGATTGATTTGAATTGGAAATTGATTGTGTTGTTTAGATCTGTCTCTCGGCCTTGGAAGCAGGCCGAGATTCGAGTGTTCATTTGGATATGCGGTAGCTGAGCTCGATCGGGGCTCGTGCTACATCATGCCACCCATGCCACCCATGCCACCCATGCCGCCCATTCCACCCATGCCGCCCATGCCGTCATGGTCATGGTGATGTCCACCCCCGGCAGGTTCCTCTTCATTGGGGATTTCGGTGACAAGCGACTCGGTAGTCAATAGCAGCGACGCGACGCTAGCTGCGTTGCTCAAGGCGGTCTTGACTACCTTGGCGGGGTCGATGATACCCGCCTTGATCATGTCGACATACTTGTCGGCATTGGCGTCGTAACCTTCGTTTTTGTCCTTGAGTTGACGAACTCGGTTGACGACAACCGCACCGTCTAGACCAGCGTTGTTGGCGATGGATCGAAGTGGATAGTCCAAAACATTGCGAACGATCCGTACACCCAGTGCCGCATCGCCTTCAAGCTTGAGTTTATCCAACGCTGCCTCGCATCGCAGCAGAGCCACACCGCCGCCGGGAACGATCCCTTCTGCCAAAGCCGCTTGCGTTGCAGCCTTCGCATCGTCGATCAGCGCTTTGCGTTCCTTCATTTCGGTTTCCGTTGCAGCACCGACGTTGATCTGAGCGACACCGCCAGCCAATTTGGCCAATCGTTCTTGCAATTTCTCGCGGTCATAGTCGCTATCGGTGTTGTCGATTTCTCGGCGGATTTGAACCACTCGGCCCTCGATCTTGTCCTTCTTGCCAGCCCCACCGATGATCACAGTTTCTTCGCTAGTGATTCGGATCCGCTTGGCTCGGCCCAAGTCGCTAATCTTGACCGATTCAAGGTCGATACCTAGGTCCTTGAAGATCGCGTTGGCGTTTGTCAGGGTTGCAATGTCACCGAGGATTGCTTTCCGGCGATCGCCATATCCTGGCGCCTTCACCGCCGCAACGTTCAGAATTCCACGCATCTTGTTGACAACCAGTGTCGCCAATGCGTCTCCTTCGACATCTTCAGCAATGATCAATAGAGGCTTTTTCGACTTGCTGATCGCTTCGAGAATTGGAATCAACTTCTTGTTGTTGCTGATCTTGTCTTCGTGGATCAGCAAGTAGCAGTCCTCGAGTTCGACCGTCACCTCGTCTTGGTTGGTGACGAACTGCGGCGACAGGAATCCGCGATCGAATTGCATCCCTTCGACGACTTCGACGGTCGTTTCGCTTCCGCGACCTTCTTCAACAGCGATCACACCATCCTTGCCGACCTTGATAAAGGCCTCGGCCAGAACGTCACCGATTGCCGGGTCGTTGTTGCCAGCGATGGTAGCGACTTGCTTGATTTCCTTCTTGCTCTTGCCATCGATCGGAGTGGACATTTTGCCGATCTCTTCGTGAACCACTTCGACGGCTTTGGCGATCCCTCGGGACAGGGACATTGGGTCAGCCCCGGCAGCGATCATCTTAAGGCCTTCACGGAAGATCGCTTCTGCTAGGACCGTCGCGGTGGTCGTTCCATCCCCAGCGACATCGTTGGTCTTGCTGGCAGCTTCTTTAACCAACTGAGCTCCTAGGTTTTCGTAGGGATCATCCAGTTCGATTTCTTCGGCGACCGTAACGCCGTCTTTGGTGATCCTCGGGGAACCCCACCCTTTATCGAGTACCGCATTGCGGCCGCGGGGTCCTAGCGTCGAGCGAACGGCTCGTGCTAACTTCGAAACA
>JBJTAQ010001096.1:0-7764 GCA_046090945.1 Pirellula sp. | reverse complement strand
ATGGTTCCACCATCTTCGCGATGACCGAGCCGATTGAAGATGGTCAAATCGACTTCGAATCCGAGGTAGCGGACACTCCCATCGGCTAGCAGAATATTCATACCGCTGGTGTGTGTACTACCGAATCGGTACCCTTCCCAGCCCCCCTGATTGTCGTATTTCCTGTCGGAGTTCGGTGCAAACCCGGTGTATCGGACCACATCCGGATCCCAACCATCGGCCCAACCGGCGTCGTCATGCCAGTCGCCCGATTTGTATCGACTCGGGTTTAGTTGTTTCTCGCCGACGACCATCGTGTTGCTAGTCCCGTCCGTGATATTCGCGATCTTGGATTTTGCGCCTCGAAAGTTACCGTTTTGATCGACACCACCTCGCACGATGACGCCATTGTAGGGAGCCTTTTCCCAAGTCATTCCCCAAGTATCCCCGTACCAAAACTGATCCCAGCTGTTGGGTCGATCGGCCGGTGTCGAGGCAGCATAGTCCATCAGGTACCGTCCGCCTTGCGAGATGACCGCTTCGGAACCTCTCCGCGAGGGACAGAAAAAGATCGTTGGGCCCCCTCGATATCGAAGTGTATCGACGTTGTTGGTGGTATTTTGTTTGGCTAGGTTGCTCTGCTCGATGAATGGCAAAATGCTCGTTGCCCAACTCCCAACAGCACCCCAGGGGTTATAGCCTCCTGGCGGGAAGTACTTATACCCATCGTGATGCATTTGGATGGCGAGCCCTTGCTGCTTCAGATTGTTCGAGCACTGCATTCGACGCGCCGCCTCGCGGGCCGCTTGTACGGCCGGCAAGAGCAATCCGACCAGAATCCCGATGATCGCGATGACGACCAAGAGTTCCACGAGAGTAAAACCCGGCCGGGTTTGATGGTTCTTCAATCGATAGCGATCGCACCATCGCCGAAGCGGAAATCTACCTTTGGACATGTTTATCAACCCTTCGGACAAACCCAGACGCGAATAACCAGAATCTTCACCTGATTAACCTTATCGAACCGAACCGACCGGTTACAGCCCCAAAATCCTAAGATAACGAACTTACTGGCATATTTTTCAGCTTAAGAGCCAGTTTCAGCTCCAGTCAACCCCGTTGGGTCTGCCCATCTCGACCAGCAGTAAATACTGTTCGTCGCAAAACCGGTCGGTCATTCCAGCCAGATAAGCCCCGACAGCTTGCTCGACTCCCCAGACCAGACTCCATGCTTTGGGCCGTTGCGGCAATCTTTCGGGGTGTTTGGATAACAGCGTGTAAAGTTGCTTGAGTCGCATCGCCGCTCTTTCTCGCACCCCAACCAAGCGTTGGTGACGGTAGACATGTTCGAAGAGAAATTCCTCAAGCTGCCGTTTTTGCTGTTCAAACGCCGGACTCATACCGAGCGACACTCCGGCAGCTTGGACCTGAGAGGAGTTCATCGAGGCTGCGCGATGAAGCTCTTTGCTTGAGTGCTGGAGAAAATCGGTCATTTGGAGATCGAGCAAGGTATGCACGAGCAGTGCGCGTCGCAACGCCGGATCGGTTTGCTCCAGCGGCACCGCACGTTTAGCCCTCTGTACAAGTTCCAGTCCGTTGAGTTGATCCCATTCGAGCAGACCAAGCTTGAGAGCATCATCGAGGTCATGCGAGTCATACGCGATGCTGTCGGCGGCATCGACGACTTGGATCTCAAGCATTTGGGTCTGGGAGTTTTGCTTGTGGCTCCGAAACTCTTGTCCGAGCAGGACTTCGTGGGTGAGGTTTAGCCCCGGTTCATCGGTGTACCGCTGCTCGATCTTGGTAACGAGTTCCAATGCGAATTGATTGTGGGAAAAGCCGCCGTAATTTTTCAAGCATTCTGCAAGCGCATCCTCACCGCAATGTCCGAAGGGTGGGTGACCGATATCATGCAGCAGCGCTAGGGCTTCGATCAGGTCTTCGTTGAGCCTAAGCGTACGCCCGATCGTTCTAGCCAGGGAAGCGACCTCGTGGGTATGAGTTAATCGGGTTCGGTGGTACTCGCCCATCTCTCCGGTAAAGACCTGCATTTTGCCGGAGAGTCTTCGGAACGCGGAGCTGTGAACGATTCGATCTCTGTCTCGTTGAAAGGGACTGCGGTAGGGGTGTCCCGGCTCGGGACGAACCCGACCGAGCGAATCTTTCGAGTGCATGGCGTAGGTTGCCAGCAGCACTTTCTCGCGCTCGATCCAGATTGCGTTCGGGTCGCTTCGTTCCGTTTGTTGCATATCTCGGCTACATCACGGTCATGTTGTCGCGATGAATCACTTCTTGGTAGGGACACTGCCCGAGGATCTGCTCGATTCGATCCGAATGGCAACCGCGTATTCTTTTGACTTCGCTTGCATTGTAATTGCTCAATCCGCGGGCGATCTCGTTGCCGCTGGGGTCGAGCACTGAAATGATGTCCCCTTTGCCAAATTCACCGAGTACATCCCCAACGCCGATGGCGAGCAAGCTACAGCCTCCACGCTTGATCGCAGTGCTTGCTCCGTGATCGACACTGACGCTACCGCTGGGTTGGGCCGAGAATCCGATCCATCGCTTGCGAGAAACCAGAGCCTTCGGTTGGGGTAGGAACAGGGTGCCGAGTATTTCACCTTGGGCGAGCCGGATCAAGATGTCGGATTCGCGTCCCCAAGCGATCGCGGCCGCTTGGCCGCTGAGCGTCAGGAACTTGGCCGTCGCTAGTTTGCTAGCCATCCCACCCTTGCTGATACCGGTCTTTCGATCGCGCACGAGTTCCTCGACGCTTTCATCAATTTTAGGGACTGTCGAGAGGACTTTTGCGCCGGGTGATTGAGGATCCTGATCGTACAGACCATGCACGTCGCTGAGTATCACCAGAGAGCTGTCATGCATCAGGCCGGCGACCATACCTGCCAAGCGGTCGTTGTCTCCGAAGGTGGTTTTCAATTCGTCGACGGCCACCGAATCGTTTTCATTGATGATTGGTATTGCGCCGAGTTCGAGGAGTTTCGATAGGGTATTTCGAACATTTAGATAAGCCACCCGATCGTCCAATTCGGAGGCAGTCAGCAGGATCTGTGCGGCGTGCTTGCCATGTGACGCGAAGGTTTTTTCGTAGACCTGAATCAAGTGAGCTTGCCCGATGGCGGCTACGGCCTGGAGGGTTGCAAGATCGCTTGGGCGGGCTTTCAATCCGAGCTTTCCCATGCCGCTAGCGACGGCTCCGCTTGAGACCAAGATAACTTGTTTGCCTAATTTGCTTAGTGCAACAAGTTGGTTTGCCAAGTTGTCGACTTGATCTAGATCCAGCTTTCCGTCGTCGTCGGTCAGTGAGCGAGAGCCGACTTTAACGACCCAGGTGGCGACATCGGTGAGAGTTTTGCGATCCTCGGGGGAGCCGAACGAGCCGAAGGCTGCTTGGGATTCAATCATTGCAGAGGGTGGATTTGTTTACGAATCGCTAGGAGGATTGCCGCTGGGAGATCAGTTGATCGAGTTCTTCACGTAGTTTAGGGAGAATCTCGTCGTAGCCAAAAGCCCCGAGCGGCTCGCTTCGTCGCTTCAAATTGACTTTGGCAGGACCGCACCAGAGCCCCAGGTCGGCGTCGTCGGTTTCTCCGGGTCCGTTGACCCGGCAGCCCATGACGGCAATGGTGATGGCATAGTCTTTGGCATATGCGGTCATCTCCTTGACTTGTTGGGCTAGCTCGACGAAGGCTTCGTTTTCGACGCGAGAACAGCTTGGGCAGGAGATGATATTGAGTTTGGATGGGTCCAGAGCGACGACGGAACGAAGGCGACCGGCGTAGATATCCTCAACGATTTGTCGGCCGGTTTGAATTTCGAGGGACTTTTGAGAGTTTGGGACCGTCAGCGAGACGCGGATGGTATCGCCGATACCGCGACCGAGGAGTTGTTCGAATGCGATGCGGGTTTTGATGATGCCATCGGGAGGCAATCCTGCCTCGGTGACCCCTAGGTGCAGTGGCACGTCGGGTCGGAGCTGAGCGAAGCGTTGATTGACCTCGACGACCTTTGACGGATCAGAGTCCTTCAGGGAGACGACATAGCGGGTAAAGCCGATTTGGTCGAGCAGATCGCAGTGCTCCGACGCGCTTGCGAGCATCGGACCGATCGAGTCATGTGGATCGAACTTGTCTTTGATCGACGGGTCGACCGAACCGCAATTGACTCCGACTCGCATGGCGCAATCATTCGCAGCAGCCGCTTCGACAATGAATTTGACTTTGTCTTGCCAAGGCTTGGTTTTCTCGTGATGGTACAGATGTCCTGGGTTGTATCGAACTTTGTTTACATGCGGGGCAACTTGGGTCACGAGCCGATAGTTCTCTTGGAGATCGACCGACAGGTTGGCGGTGGTTTGTTTTCGAATCTCGGCAAGTGCAGCAGCATCTTTGTCGCTATCGACAGCGATGCGAACGACATCGGCCCCGGCGGCATGCAAATCATTCACTAAAGCGACCGTCGCGGGGATATCGGTCGTGTGGGTCGCAGTCATGCTTTGGACTGCGATGGGGTGTCCAGAGCCGATGGTGATCGAGCCGACTCGCACATTTCGGGTGGGGTTTCGTTGTATTTGCATGGAAGCTCCTCGGTATTACAGATCTAGCGTCCTAGTATATCCCATGGGGCCAGATCCTCAGAGCGGCCTGTGATTCAGCGCTGGATGAGAAACTGGGAAAATTCGCCGGTGGCTTGGCTGGGATTGCGGTCGAGCATCCGGATATGGCCGGGTGCGATTTCGAGCAAGCGTTCTAGCAGGGGATCGAGTTGTTCCGGGAGGCCTTCGAGGACGATCTTGACGCGTCCATCTTGGGTGTTTTCAACAAAACCGGTGACAGGGTATTGTCGTGCGAGTTCATGCACGGTGTATCTCATCCCTACGCCCTGAACTCGACCGCTTAAAAAACAGGTCAAACGAATCATCGGGAACTTCTAATATCCTTGGGATTTTTGAGGCTATAAACGAAACGAGCCGACAAACAGAATGCTTGCCGGCCGCGTTTTGGTGATGATCCAGTCGAAAGACCCGAAGAGGACTACTTCTTCTTTTTCTTCTTGTCGTCGCCTTCTTCTTCCTTCTTCACCTTCTTCTTTTTCTTGAGCGAAATCTTGGGTACACGCACTTTGGCCATGCCCATAACGATCGACTCGTCGGTCCATTTATCCAAGTCTTGCAGGCGTTTGATTCGCTCTGCTCGGGTCATGACGTTCCGGCTTTTGATGGCACCGGCGCGTACTTTCAAGCTTTTATCTAGGGTCATTTTGGTTCACAAACGATTGTTTCACAAACAACGGGTCAAATCGGTGATTTTGAGACCGATCCTGGGCCGAAAAGCTTATCTTTGGAACGAATTCCTTTCAAGCCAACTTTGGATTATATTTTCTATTTCGGGCCTGCGGGTTTAGGCCTTGGAGCCTAGTAAACCGATTTTCCTGTATTTTTCAAGTCCCGGAGCTCTTGGGAGTGCCGACGATGAGCAGCCAGAACAAACCTACTCGGACGATTCGTTCTGGGCCGATGCTTTTGCTCAGTTTTTTGCTGGTGGCAATCCTGTGGAGCAGCTTGTATTTTTGGGTTGAACGGTCTGCTGAAGAGTTGATTTTCAGGAAAAACGCACCGGCTCAAGGCATTGCCAGGATTGAAAGCTGGTCCCCGATAATGCTTTACCCGACGAAATGGAGTTGGCTCAAGGCCGAGGGCTATCGGAAACTTGGGGATCGAGGTCGGGTCAGCCGGTTGGTCGACGAAATGGCCGCCAGGGGCGTACCGACGGTCCAAGCCTCCAGTCCGATGCTTCTGTTGGACTCTGCTTCGGGCGTGCCGAGCAAGGTCAAGGACAATCTCGGACCGCTGCTGCAACTCTATAAAACCAATGGGGGAGAGGTCCTCGGAGCGATGGTCCAAGGGTTCCTCAATCAAGGAGACCATTCGAGCACCAGTCAGGCGCTGCGGTTGTGGAAAGAGCTCTATGAAGACGATCCCAAAGCGGCCTTTTGGCAGGGGGTCTATAGCACGGTAAGCTACGACCTGGATACAGCGTTGACATCCTTCAAGCGGGCGATCGAGCTTGATCCCCGCGACCCCAAGGCTCGGCAGGAGTTGGGGGAAGTGTACCTTGAGAAAGCTAATTTCGAAGAGGCTCGCGAAATGTTTCAGTGGCTTGTCCAGAACGGTTATGAAACTCCGGAGGTCATCGCGGGATTGGCCCGGTCCTTGCTGAATTTAGGCTTTGCCGATCAAGCCTCCGAGCAGCTCAGGAAGCTATCCGATGTGACCAAGCTACCGAGTCCAGAGTTAGCCTTGGTTTGCGAGACGAATCTCGAAGCCGACCAAGCCCAGATTGCAAGCGAGCAAGCGACGATTTTGCTTGGCCGTTGGCCCGACGCGCTGCCTTATCTGCAACTCAAAGCGCGGAGTCTGGCCAAGCTTGGGCAAACTGCCCAGAGCGAGGAGTACTTTGCCAAGGCTGCTCAGAGCCAGAATCGCCGACCTCAAGTGGATCAAATGATCGAGCGGATGGCAACCGAATCGGAGAATCAAGAACTGCGTAGGGACATGGGAGAACTGATGATGAATTATTTGGATCCGGCCGGTGGGATCGGATACGTTCAAATCGCTTCGCGCACCAACCCGTTTGACATGAAAACCCAGCAACTCTTGGCAGCTTATTATGAAAAAGAGGGGAAGTTGCAAATCGCCGAGAGTCATCGCCGTATGATTCGGCAGATCCAGCAGGCTATCTTGGACTCGATGGAATCGTCTACTGGTGATACACCTCCAGTGACGGCTCCAGCTCCTTCGCTGCAGCCGAACCCTTAGGGCTAGTTGGTATGCGATCATGTCCATTTCCCAAAGAGTACTTGCGGTGGGTGTTCCTGGCATTGCTCTCGACACTTTGCACTTGCTCGTGCAACACGAAAAAGGCTGATCCTGAGGTTGCTGCGAAATCGATTCGGGCAACGAAGTCCACCGTCAACGAGTCGAGTGATACCAGCAAGCCGGCAGCGAGCGTGGGGATGAAATTTGCCAGCGTTGCTAGGGATTTGGGAATTGACTTCAGCTATCAAAACGGCGAATCGCTGTGGCTCGTGGCGATGATCGAATCCAACGGGGGAGGCGTCGGATGGATCGATTTCGACCTGGATGGACGCTGGGATCTTTTCCTACCGGGAGGCGGGCAGTTGAGTTCTCAAAAAGAGCCTAACATGGTCCCCAACGGCTTGTATCGACAGAATCAACGACAGCGATTTGCTCCAGTGGCTCAGCAAGCAGGCGTTGACCAAGGAGTCTGTTACTCCTTTGGGGCGGCCGTTGCGGATTACGATTCTGATGGATTTCCGGATATCTTCATCACCGGTTATGGTGGACAGCAGTTGCTGCGCAATCTTGGCGATGGAACCTTTGAAGACACCACAGCCCAAGCTGGATTCAGGCATCGAGGCTGGAGTTCCTCGGCAGCTTGGTTCGATGCCGAAAACGATGGCGATTTGGATCTGTACATCGCCCATTATGGAGTCTGGTCGCCTCAGACCGATAAACGTTGCACCAACAGTTCCGGAGAGCTTGATCGATGCGCCCCGGCGGACTATGTCGGGGAGTCCGACGAGCTTTGGCTCAATTTAGGAGATGGGAGATTTGAGGATCGATCGGCTTTTCTCGCGGAGTATCAGTACCGTGGGATCGGTGTATTAGCGTGCGACTTTGACCACGATGGCGATACAGACCTGTACGTGTCGGACGATGAAGACCCGAACATGTTGTTGGACAAC